>JALVEJ010000172.1 GCA_027031025.1 Flavobacteriales bacterium
TTTTGCAACACAAAACAAAAAGCATGTCTCAAAAACAACGTTATACCATTACAGCAGCCTTGCCTTACACCAACGGACCGGTACATATCGGTCATTTGGCAGGTGTTTATATTCCGGCAGATATTTTTACCCGTTATCAAAAAGCCAAAGGTAACGACGCTATATACATTTGCGGCTCGGACGAACACGGCGTGCCTATTACCATTCGTGCTAAAAAAGAAGGCGTCACCCCGCAACAAATCGTCGATAAATACCATGCTATTATCAAAAAATCTTTTGAAGATTTCGGTATTGCTTTTGACAATTACAGCCGGACATCTTTGCCCTTACATCACAAAACAGCGGCAGATTTTTTTAAAAAACTTTACGAAGAAGAAAAATTTATTGAACAAACCACCAAACAACTTTATGACGAACAAGAACAACAATTTTTAGCCGATCGGTTTGTAACCGGCACCTGTCCCAAGTGTGGCTACGAACATGCTTATGGCGACCAATGCGAAAATTGCGGCTCATCATTAAGCCCGATGGAACTCATTAATCCGGTTTCGACCATTTCGGGTAACAAACCCGTGGTTAAAGAAACCAAACACTGGTATTTACCCTTAGACCATTACGAACCATGGCTACGTGAATGGATACTCGAAGGGCACAAAGAGGACTGGAAACCCAATGTCTTAGGACAAGTAAAATCATGGTTAGACGACGGCTTACGTCCACGCGCCGTAACCCGCGATTTGGATTGGGGCGTGCCGGTACCCGTCGAAGGGGCCGAAGGCAAAGTATTATACGTTTGGTTTGATGCGCCTATCGGCTATATTTCATCAACCAAAGAATGGAGCCAACAAACCGGTAAAGATTGGCAGCCCTATTGGAAAGACAAGGACACCAAACTCATTCACTTTATCGGTAAAGACAATATCGTTTTTCATACCATTATTTTTCCGGCAATGCTCAAAGCGCATGGCGATTATATTTTACCCGAAAATGTGCCGGCAAACGAATTTCTTAATCTCGAAGGCGACAAAATTTCGACCTCGCGAAATTGGGCGGTTTGGCTACACGAATATTTAGAAGATTTTCCCGGCAAACAAGATGTTTTGCGTTATGTTTTAACTGCCAATGCCCCCGAAACCAAAGACAACGATTTTACTTGGAAAGATTTTCAAACCCGTAACAATAGCGAATTGGTCGGCAATCTCGGTAATTTTATCAACCGCGTCATGGTCTTGACCAAAAAATATTACAAAGGTATTGTGCCCCAACCCGGAGAGTGGACCGAAACGGATAAAGAAGTCTTAGTGCAAATTAAAACTTATCCCGAAAAAATAGGACAACTCATTGAGCGTTACCGTTTTAGAGAAGCCCTATCCGAATATATGAACTTGGCGCGTTTGGGTAATAAATATTTGGCGGATGAAGAGCCGTGGAAACAAGTCAAAACCAATCCGGAACGCGTTAAAACTATCATGTATGTAGCCAACCAAATAGCCGCGGCATTGGCTATTTTAGGCGAAGTGTTTCTGCCATTTACAGCGCAAAAGCTCAAAGCCATGTTACAACTGCCCGGTGATTTAAGCTGGGACGATGTGGCTGACAAAGACATTTTGTTGCCGGCCGGGCATCAACTTAGCGAACCGCAATTGTTGTTTGAAAAAATTGATGACGAAACCGTGCAAAAACAAATGCAAAAACTCTTGGATACCAAAAAACAAAACGAAATGGAAAACCGCGAAGTCGAACCGCAAAAAGACCAAATTGAATTTGACGATTTTATGAAAATGGACATCCGGACGGCTACCATTCTGGAAGCAGAAAAAATGCCCAAAGCCAAAAAATTGCTTCAAATTAAAGTGGATACCGGTATTGACCAACGCACCATTGTGTCCGGTATAGCCGAACACTTTAAGCCGGAAGACATCATTGGTAAAAAAGTTTTGGTTTTAGTCAATCTCAAACCCCGCAAATTGCGTGGTGTCGAAAGTCAAGGAATGATAATGATGACCGAAAATGCCGAAGGCAAATTGGTCTTTGTCAATCCGGATGAAGACGTGCCAAACGGACAAAGTATTTCATAACCAAAGTCATTCAAAAGTCGACTACGTAGGTTAAAATATCTGAAATATTGTCTATTTTTTAAGAAAATCCCGCGATTTTAATCCGGCGAGCAAGAGCGCATCTAAATTGGAAAAAATTGTTCTAACTGTCAATGTTTCTTAAATTGACCGCAATACTGCCTTGCCTATAATTATTTGAATTGCTGTATTTTTGATTTGATGTCTTTGATAGAAAAATCAGTCACCCCCTCCACCCATTTATTACAATCTTTATGTCTTGATCAATCAGTCAATCAGTGGATTTTATACCAATTCTTCTAAATATAAAATAGTCCAAAAATAACTTGACATAATGTAATTTAAACACCATAATTATAAGACATTTCAAGAATATCTCTTTAAGAGCGTGTTTTGACCGGCAACTACCAATACCAAAAATCGACTGATTGCATTTTTAACTGACGTCACTTATGCATAAAATCATGCCATTTATAAAATAATTACAACCATTTATATATTAGCAGATTTTTTTATCAAAATAGACCTTAATTTTATACCAAATTTAATACTAACCCTAAATTAATTATCATGAAAAACACTATTTTTTTTAGTT
>JALVEJ010000173.1 GCA_027031025.1 Flavobacteriales bacterium
TTTATTAGTGCAGGACGTTTTACCAATATGTCGGCACTAATGTTTACTACGGCTATGTTGATGTTTTTTATGGGGCTTGTTTCAGAGCAGATTACGGCTTTAATGTATAAAACTGATACTAATATTCTTCCGCAAGATAATTTAGATATTAAAAATAATGTGATAAAAAGAAAACAAGAAACAGCAAATTAAGCATGAAATGGAAGTTCGGAAAATTAGCTAAAAATACTAGTATCTTAACGCTAGGCATGGTTCTTCGTACTTTTTCACAAGGGCTAGTTTTTATTATCATCGCAAGATCAATGGGAGCCGATGGCTATGGTGGATTTGTTTCTCTGATCGCAATAACTGGTACGCTAAGCGGTTTAGTGGGGTTTGGCTCTCATGTTTTACTTACACGAGATACTGCATTAGATCCGCAGAAGTTTCATCAAGCATGGGGGCATACGCTATATAGTCTTGCCATTAGTACACCAATTATTTTTATTGCTTATCTTATCTTGGCTTTTTTTATATTGCCTAATGAAATTAGTTGGATACCGATACTTTTTATCGGCATTGCTGATCTTATTTTCTGGCCATTAAGTAATGTGTGTGTATCAGCCTATCAAGGTTTTGAACGTATGGGACGTGTATCACGCATGATTATAGTTCCTGTGGTGATGCGCTTGTTCGTAGCGCTTATCTTCTTGTTTCTATTAATTAATGAAAATATCCAACAATCTATGTTACTAACATGGACTAGCCTATATTTAATAGCAGCAATAGTAGCTGTCGGGTACACACAATGGATGGTCTATAAAGATTTAGGGAAGCCTGTATTTTTAAATAGCCATTGGTTTACTAAAATTAAAGAGAGCATGCCGTTTGCGCTATGGGCGAGTTCTGACAAAGTATATATTGATGCCGATAAAGTTATGCTAGCACGTATGACAAGTTTAGATATAACTGGGATCTATTCGGCTGCTTATCGTTTAGTTGATATTTTTTTATTACCTATACATAGTTTGATAGGAGCAGCAACCCCCCGTTTTTTTCAAGAAGGAAATAAAGGTATATACCATGCATTAATGTACTCAATAAAATTAATTAAGATCCCTTTTACCTATTCATTAAGTATCGGATTTATTATTTATTTATCAGCTAAATTCACTCCTTTCATTCTAGGAGATAGTTTTAATGAATCAATAGAAGCTATTCGCTATTTAGCATGGATACCTATTATTATTCTGCCAAAAATATTATTGCAAAGTATTATTGCAAGCTCAGGATTTCAGAAAAAAGGGATGCAAATAGTTTTAACAGGCGCAGTGATTAATATTATTTGCAATTTATTACTTATCCCTATTATAGGTTGGAGGGGCGCGGCTATTGCAACTTATATTGCAGAAATAAGCATGAGTCTTGTTATGCTTATTTTTCTATATAACTTAATAAAAAATACTCATTACAAATGATAGATGTCGAGTACCGTGTGATCATGGACATATCCCATAAAGAAGCTATGCTCTACATAGTTTTATATAGTATCCCTTTATCTTAATTATCTTATCTCTGCTTAATCAATATACTTTTTGTATTTTTATAAGAAACCAAGAAATATAATTTTTGAAATATACCGAAAGTATTCTGATAGATTCTCTCATCATGACTGAACATACTAAAAATAACAAACTTGCTTTTATTATTCTTAATTATTTTGGTGTAGATCATACAAAAAAATGTATTGATTCTATTCTACCGAATAATGATATTTATATATTTATTGTTGATAACTCAAACTCACAAACAGAGAGAGAAAAATTAAATCAGTTATACTCAACAAACTCAGCAATATCATTAATGTTTCCAAACTGTAATATTGGCTTTGCAAAAGGAGTTAATTTAGCACTAAGACAAGCTGTGGATAAAGGCTATGAAAAATTTGTAGTGTTAAATAATGATGCAGTCTTGATAGAAGGAGCAGTAAAAAAATTTAAGAACGCAATTAATCTACAACCTGAAACATTAATCAGCCCTTTAATACAATGGAATGACAAAATTGTTAGTGACGTATTTTATCATAAATATCTAGCACTTCTTTCCTATTCCAAGCAACAAGAAAAACTCTTTTGGATGCGCTACTTGACGGGTTGCTGTTTACTGTTTGATAGCAAATTAATAACAAATAAGAACCTTTTTGATGAATCTTTTTTTATGTATGGTGAAGATATTGCCTTAAGTAATTATGTTATAAAATCAGGTCATAAAATAGATGTGCTAGATGAGAAATTAGTTATTCATGCGGGAAGTTTATCTGCCAAAAAGACTTCATTATTTTATGAGTATCATGTTAATAGAGGGCATGTTTTATTAGTTAGATCATTAGCTAACAATCTTGCTGAAAAGGTCATTATGCATCTTTTACGGTTTTTAGTTTTGACCACAAAAGGAATATACAGAAGTATAAAATATCGTACTACCTCCCCCTTATTAGCTTCATTATTAATCTGGTTTCCTTTAAAAATATATCCAAAAAGAACTCACAATGATTAACATATACAGCCCGATGGCAACAGGCAATGGTGCCATTATTGTTCATCAAAAACTGGAAAATAAGATTAGGGATTATAGGGTTGTGCCATACAATCCCTATCTGACGCTTATACCGCCTTTATTAGGAAGCA
>JALVEJ010000174.1 GCA_027031025.1 Flavobacteriales bacterium
ATATTCATAAATTTGCAGACCGTTTTAGAATCGAATTATTAATCGAAAATTGAATGACAGTGAATACATTAAGTTACAAAACAATTTCAGCAAATGACAAGACCGTAAACAAAGAGTGGGTTCTTGTTGATGCAGAAGGACAGACATTAGGTCGGTTGGCTTCAAAAGTAGCCAAGTTGATCAGAGGAAAACATAAGCCAAACTTTACCCCGCACGTAGATTGTGGCGATAATGTTGTGGTGATCAATGCAGACAAAATTGTATTGACCGGCAACAAATGGCAAGACAAGGTTTATGTAAGACATACCGGATATCCCGGTGGAAGACGTGAAATTACAGCCGAAAAATTATTGGCTAAACATCCTATTCGTTTAGTTGAGAATGCTGTTAAAGGAATGTTACCCAAAAACAAATTGGGGCGTAAGATTTACAAAAATCTTTATGTATATGCCGGTGCGGAACACAAACAAGAAGCACAAAAACCTAAAAAAATCGATTTAAATCAAATTAAATAATGGATACAATTCACACCATAGGAAGAAGAAAAACTTCAGTCGCAAGAGTTTTCTTAAATGAAGGAACCGGAAAAATTGTGATTAACGGAAAAGATTTGGCCGAATATTTTACCATTCCTGCTCATCTTAAAGCAGTAGCGCAACCTTTTGCCGTAACCGATACTGAAGGTAAGTTTGACGTTAAAGCCACTTTAAAAGGCGGTGGTGTTACCGGTCAAGCGGAAGCATTGCGTTTGGGTATTGCCAGAGCTTTGGTTGAAGTTAATCCCGAATTTAAACCTTTGTTGAAAAAGGAAAAACTCATGACCAGAGATCCGAGAATGGTTGAGCGTAAGAAATACGGACAACCCAAAGCCCGTAAGAAATTCCAATTCTCTAAACGTTAATCCTTATCAATTAATCTGTTCTTAGTTTAGCATCCAAATGCACCCCTAATTGGTGCATTGCTAATTTTACGGAACGTAAACTAAAAAATAACAAAATGAAAAAAGTAGATATTCAAGAATTATTAAATGCAGGAGCCCACTTTGGTCACTTAACCAAAAAGTGGAACCCAAACATGGCGCCATACATTTATGGCAAAAAAAACGGTATTCACATCATCAATTTATATAAAACGGCAGCTAAAATTGAAGAAGCACAAAAAGCACTTAAACAAATAGCTTCCGTCGGTAGAAAAATTTTATTTGTTTCTACCAAAAAGCAGGCTAAAGAAATTATAGCAGACAAAGCACAAAAAGTTAATATGCCATATATAGCCGAAAGATGGCCCGGCGGTATGTTGACTAATTTTGTGACCATTCGTAAAGCCGTTAAAAAAATGGCTGCTATTGACAAAATGAAAAAAGACGGTACTTATGACACCTTGTCTAAAAAAGAAAAGTTGCAAACAGATCGTTTAAGAGCTAAATTGGAAAAAAACTTAGGTTCTATTGTTGATATGACCCGATTACCAGCAGCTTTAATTGTAGTAGACATCAACAAAGAACATGTTGCTGTTGCAGAAGCAAACAAATTAGGAATTCCGGTATTTGCCTTGGTAGATACTAACACTGATCCACGCAAAGTAACTTTTCCAATTCCTGCTAACGACGATGCTTCAAAATCTATTGATTTGGTCTTGGAATACTTGACCGAAGCTATTGCAGAGGGGCTTGCAATTAGAAAAGAAGAAAAAGAGAAAGCCAAAGCCGAAAAAGAAGCTGCTAAATTAATGGCCGAAAAACAGGAAGCCGATAAAAACACTGCCGAAGAAACTGAAAAAGTTGAAATGGCAGAAGAAGCTAAAGCTGAAAAAGAAGAAAAATAAACATCTATTAATCAATAAAAAATATAAAGTTATGGCAGATATTAAAGCCGCAGATGTCAAAAAATTAAGAGATATGACCGGTGCCGGTATGATGGATTGTAAAAAGGCATTGGTTGAAGCAAATGGCGATTTTGACGAAGCAATCGCTATCTTACGAAAAAAAGGACAAAAAGTTGCCGCCAAACGCGCCGACCGCGAATCATCGGAAGGGGTGGCAGTGGCAAGAGTTAATGCTGATAAAACCAAAGGCGTTATTTTCACTTTAAATTGTGAAACAGACTTTGTTGCTAAAAATGACGATTTTGTCAATTTGGCTAACAAAATGGCTGATATAGCCTTGGATTATAATACCAAAGAGGAATTTTTGGCTGCTCCTTTTGAAGATGGAACCATAGCCGATAAAGTTATAGAACAAACCGGTGTCATTGGTGAAAAAATAGAAATTGGTGACTTTAAATCTTTAGAAGCCCCATTTGTGGGGTCTTATGTGCATGCGAACAAAAAAATTGCTTCGTTAGCCGGTTTGTCCAAAGCTTTTGATAAAGCCGAAGAAGTAGCCAGAAACGTTGCCATGCAAGTAGCCGCTATGAAACCATTGGTGTTGAGCTATAAAGATTTTACACCGGAATTTTTAGAAGCCGAAACCGGTGCGCGCATCGCCGCCATTGAAAAAGAAAATATCGAATTGGCTCGTTTGGGTAAAACATTGAAGCATGTGCCTAAATATATTTCAAAAGCACAATTGCCCGACGAAGTAATTGCCCAAGCCAAAGCTGAGATTGAAGCAGAATTGAAAGCTCAAGGTAAACCCGAAAAAATTTGGGATAGAATTGTGCCGGG
>JALVEJ010000175.1 GCA_027031025.1 Flavobacteriales bacterium
ATCCTAAATCCAGCAAAGCGGCAGTCAAACTTGTTCTTTGTCCGGATTGATAAGTTACACCAATATCGAAGCCCGGACCATAATTGCCACTAAAAAATAATTTTCCTATATAATGATTGACACCGGCATTTTCTTGATATCCAGAGGTTTGTAGTTTTATATCAATGTTATCCAAATGGTGAACATAAAAATTATGCTCGCCTCTTGTTGTATAAAAAAGTCCGGAATTATTTACACTTTGTGCATTTGCCAGTCCGGAATACAACTTAAATCTGTAGCCGAAGTGCAAACGCGGATTTGGATTTTTGTTGACGCCAAAATACAATGTTTGCACCAATTCGGTTTTACTTGCCAAATAGCGCATGTCAAAGCTATCATTTATATATGGTGCATTGCCATACATTCCAAGCTTTAAAAATGAAGCAGGCGTATAGGTAATATGGTCAAGTTCCCAATATATACCCAAATATTTGAAACGTTCCAAATCGTCTGTCCAGCCATACGAAAACAAATCGTGCCGGTATTGCAATTGTATAAAATCGGTATCGGATAACCGGCTGATGGTTTGTTGAACTTTTTGCTCAAAACTTCCTGCCGGTGCCAGGACATCATAAAGTGCAAAACCGGAATTGCCGGCAAAAAATCGGATATTGTTTAACAAGGGTACCCCAAATAATTTTTCATAAGGATAGGCAGCCCCGGGATTGGTTTGCAACACATTGGTATTAGCTGTAAAATCATAACCTATGGCGTCAAACTGTGCATAAAAAGACACATTAATCATAACAAAAAGTAACAAAAACAAACCTCTCATAAACTATTCCAATGTTATATTTGTATAAAAAGTTCCTTTGGTTTGCAGGTGCAAAGTTTTGTTTTCAACCGGTAAATCCTCAGGCGAAACATTAATTTCCAAAACAATTTTTCTAAAATTGACAAAATTGGGATTGTTGGCTTTGTCAAATATGAAAATCGTATCACCGCTGATGTCAGGATGAACAACATCAGCTGCTTGAATGGTAAATTGCCCACTTTCAACAGCTTGATTTTGGTCATCAATAAAATAATAAGTCGTCGTAAAATTTCGGTAAAAGGTATTGTTCCATGCTGCTGCTATTTCGGCTTTTAGAAAACCATCACGAACTTTACCATCATCAAATATGCCAAAATCTACGGTGTCTCGTATGACATTTCTAAAATTTCCGGTTGAATCAATTAAATTGGTTTGATGCAAATCAATATATAAAATATCTCCTTCAAAAACAGGCTGAATGTCCAATTGACGAGCTTGTTCAAAGTCTAATTTGCTAGTGCATTGCCATAATAATAAGCCGGTTAAAAAAATAAAAAAAGCTTTCATTTGTGTGTTTAATTAATTGAGGATATGAAAAATTTATCAGATTGAAAAAAAGGCGCTTCAAAATTAGTCATAATTTTTAGGAAAATTGTAACTAAAATAACATAAACATATAAAAGATAAATTTTATCTTTGCAAGTATGAAACAAAACGATATAACGAAAAAGATAGACGAAAAATTGCAAGGTAGTGCGACCCGGTATACACAAGCCCCGGAGAATACTAAAAAGGTTTTTATTGAGAGCTATGGCTGTCAAATGAATATGAACGACTCTGAAATAGTTGCTTCTATTTTGTTAAAACAAGGTTTTAACACTACCGACCAAATAGATGAAGCCGATTTGATACTTATCAACACTTGTTCTATAAGAGAAAAAGCGGAAACAACGGTTCGTAACCGTTTAAAACATTTTAATAAACTCAAACAAAACAAGCCTAAAACCAAAATCGGTTTAATGGGCTGTATGGCAGAGCGGATTAAAGAAAAAATTTTAGATGAGGAAAAACTGGTTGATTTGGTTGTCGGTCCGGATGCTTATCGGGACTTGCCTAACTTGATTAATGAATTGGAAGATGGCCGAAAAGCGGTCAATGTGTTGTTGAGCAAAGAAGAAACTTATGCAGATATTGAACCGGTAAGGTTAAACTCCAACGGCGTTTCGGCATTTGTATCCATAACGCGTGGCTGCGACAATATGTGCACTTTTTGCGTGGTGCCTTTTACACGCGGACGAGAACGTAGTCGTAATCCGGAAAGTATTTTGAAGGAAATTAAAAACCTGGAAGAACGCGGTTTTAAAGAAGTTACTTTACTGGGACAAAATGTCGACAGTTATTTGTGGTATGGCGGTGGTTTAAAAAAAGATTTTGTCAATCAACCGGATGAGGTGAAACAGAACGCCGTCAATTTTGCCAAACTTTTAGATATGGTTGCGCGGGAATTTCCGGGTATTAGAATCCGGTTTTCTACATCCAACCCGCAAGATTTTAGTTTGGAAGTGATAAAAACCATGGCTAAACACCCCAATATTGCCAAACACATTCATTTGCCGGTCCAATCCGGTAGCGATAGGATATTAAAATTGATGAACCGCAAACATACGGTCGCAGAATACAAACAAACCATTGATGCCATTCGACAATACATTCCAGATGTAGCTATCTCGCAAGATATGATTGCCGGATTTAGCACCGAAACAGAAGCCGACCATCAAGCAACACTCGACTTAATGGATTATGTCAAATACGATTTTGGTTTTATGTTTGCTTACTCCGTTAGGCCCGGAACTTTAGGCGCCAAAAAACTAGCCGATGATGTGCCGCATCATGTAAAATTGCGCCGATTACGCGAAATTATTGACAAACAACAGGCGCACAGTTTATTCCGCATGCAACAATTTATTGGTAAAGAAGTTGAGGTATTGATTGAAGGTAATTCAAAAAAATCAAATCAACATTGGATGGGACGTAACTCTCAAAATGCTGTCGTAATATTTGCAAAAACCGGAAAAGAACAACCCGGTGATTTGGTGCGTGTCAAAGTGAATGATTGCACTTCGGCAACTTTGTTTGGTGACAAAATCGATTAATTTTTTTAATTTAATATAAGAAAATCAACCATTTATAAACTCATTTATACTGTTGGTGTATTTTTGAAAAATTTGGTGGTTTTATAGTGTATTTTTGGTTCAAACCATAAAATATGACTATGAAACCTTCTTTTACTTTTCATTTTCTGATATTATTGTTAACCGGCTTAGCCATGAGCAATTGTTCAAAAGAAAAAACTGCCAAACAGCAAGATCCGACTTATGAAGAATTGTTGACAGCACATTCTTGGAATGGTGTTGAAGTAACACGCTTTGTTAACGGCAATGCGACAAACACGGCCCCGATAACCGGTATGAAATATGTTTTTACGGATGATTTTCAGTATAAAAAATATAATAATGACGTCTTAATGCAAGAAGGCAATTGGGAAATTGTGGCTGCCAGTTCCATTTATTATGTCCGTACCCGGTATTTTGACGCCAATTTAAACCACAATATTTTAGATGATCTGCAAATTATACAACTAACTTCCGATATTTTTGAGTATTCTGTGCCGTATATTGATAACTCCGGTGACATTAAGCGGGATCAATATAAGTATGGCAGATAAAATTAATGCGTATCAGCATCTAAATAATCCGGTGTGCCATCACCGTCTGTATCATCATTAGTAGGATCGCCATCACCATTAGCATCTTCGTCTTTGGTCAAAACCCCATCGCCGTCATCGTCGCTGTCATCAATATTTGCAATATTATCATGGTCCGTATCATCGTCTGTAACATCACCATTCTGATTAAGGTCTTCTACAATGTTTGCGACGTGATCATTATCTAAATCGTCATCAACCACAAAACTTTTAAAAGAAAAAACCAAGGGTGAGTAAGCAGGAATACGATTTTGCGGAATATGATAATAAGCCAAACCCGAAGGCGTGATAAACATCCCCGCACCATAACCGGTAAATGTAAAAGTGCCGTCTCCATTATCAGTATAGGTGCCGTCTTTAAATTGCGGCAAAACTTCTTTCCATGCTTTAATGGTAATAGTTAATGCTAACCAAGACGGCAGATGATCAATTTGTTCATCAAAAACCTCATTATTGAGCAACCACCCCTTATAAGCTACCAATACATTGTCCACTTTATGTATGGGTTTATGATCTCCCGTTCTAAAAGGAATATAATATAAATCATAAACCAAATTATCCACTTTGGGATCAGTTACTTGCAAGGTTTGTAAATTAGGATCGTCCCAAATGGAAGTATGCGAACCGGCAGGGTCAATGGTGTCAATCGTTACATTATATTGTGCATCCAATGTGTAATAATGTGTCTTCATATAGGTCTCAATGGAATCCTTTTCTACTTCATTATATTCTTTGACCCGGTCTTTTATTTCTATTTGAGATGTTGGTTCGTCTTCTTTGCATGATGATGCCATTAAAAACATGGCTAAACTTATTATTACTAAAATTCTGATAGTCATAGACTTGGTTTTTTTCTTTAAATCTAATATTTATTTTTGCGGTAAATTTTTCGGCTAAAATATTAGCTTGCAAGATACAAATTTTATTTATTTTTGCACTAAACTTAACAAAGTTTTAAAACTATGCGGATTGACAAATTTTTATGGGCGGTACGATTTTACAAAACGCGAAATGTTTCGGCAGATGCTATCAAAAAGGGACATGTTCGCATCAATGGGGTGATTGCCAAGCCTTCCAAAGAAGTTTTTGGGGGTGACCAATTGGAAGTGAGAAAAAATCAGATTACGTATCGGTTACTGGTTTTAGATACGCCCAAAAGTCGTGTCGGTGCTAAACTGGTGCCTCAATATATCAAAGACCAAACGCCTAAAGAAGCTTTTGAAAATCAAGAATTACTTAAACTTGCCAAAGACTATTATCGAAAAAAAGGCACCGGCAGACCTACTAAAAAAGACCGCAGAGACTTAAATGATTTTTTAGATTCGTAATTTTTTAATGACAATCGGAATGCCCGGTTTTTAATGTCCGACCAAAAACACTTCAATTCCTTAAACAACTTGTTCAAACATGACCGAAATAACCACAATAATACCGCCAAAAGCCAAAAAAATACCTGTAAAACTAAAAAAACATGGCGATAAACGTATTGATAACTATTATTGGTTACGTGATAGAAAAAACCCAGAAGTCATACAATATCTTGAAGCTGAAAACCGGTATTTTGAAGCACAATCTGCCGCTTACAAATCCCTTGAAAATCGTTTGTTTGAAGAATTGAAAGCACGCATCAAACAAGATGATGAATCTGTTCCGGTATTTGAAAACGGCTATTTCTATCAAACCAAATATTTTAAAGGGCAAGAATATCCGGTTTACAGCCGGCGTAAGGGACATTTGCAAGCACCGGAAGAAATATTATTCGATGTCAATCAAATGGCCAAAGGTTATGCCTACTACAAATTAACAGGTATAGAAGTCAGTCCCGACAATCGTTACGCCATTTTTGGTGAAGATACTACCGGAAGACGACAATACACCTTGAAAATCAAAGATTTAAAAACCGGTAAAATTTTAGATGTTCAAATAAAAAACACAACTGGTAGCGCGGTTTGGTCTAATGATAACCAATATTTGTTTTATACTAAAAAAGACCCCGAAACTTTACGTGCTTTTCAAATTTACCGTCATAAATTAGGCGACAAACCTGATAACGACCAATTGATTTATGAAGAAACCGATGAAATTTTTGATGTATTTGTCACTAAAAGCAAAAGCAACAAATATCTTTACATCGCTTCATTTAGCACCTTAACAACTGAATATCAATATCTTGAAGCAAATCAACCCGAAGGGAAGTTTAAGTTGTTTGCGCCCCGTCAACGTGGTGTGGAATATAATCTTTTTCACAGAAACAATCGTTTTTTTATCTTAACTAATAAGGACAATGCCGTTAACTTTAAATTGATGACAACTTCCGAAAACAAAACCGGTATGGAAGACTGGGAAGAGTTTATTCCACATCGTCCGGAAGTCATGTTGGAGGATGTTGATATTTTTCAAGATTTTATCTTGTTGCAAGAACGTGAAAAAGGTTTAAATAAATTACGCATCCTCAGTGAACATGAAGATTTTTATCTGAATTTTGATGAAGAAACCTGTAATATTTATGCCGGCTACAATCCTGAAATGAACACTCGTAAATTCCGGTTTATCTACAACTCCATGACGACCCCATCTTCTGTTATTGAATATGATATCGATAATTGGCAAAAAACTATCTTGAAAGAGCAGGAAATTCCCGATGGCAAATTTGACAAAAACAATTATTGTTCACAACGCCTTTGGGTTCCGGCACGAGACGGGCAAAGGGTTCCTGTATCTATGGTTTGGCATAAAGATACCGATTTATCCCAAACCAATCCGCTGCTTTTGTACGGTTATGGCGCTTATGGCATCACGATAGATCCGGGATTTTGCGCCAACCGGTTGTCATTGTTGGATCGCGGTTTTATCTTTGCTATTGCACATATTCGCGGAGGTGAATATTTGGGACGCCCTTGGTATGAAGCCGGTAAATTATTACATAAAAAAAATACGTTTAACGATTTTGTCGATGTCGCCAAATATTTGATAAAACAGCAATTTACTTCGCCAAATCAACTCTATGCCATGGGTGGCTCAGCCGGAGGATTGTTGATGGGTGCCGTTATCAATCAAGCACCGGAGCTTTTTAAAGGCGTTGTTGCACAAGTGCCTTTTGTCGATGTCTTAACAACCATGCTCGACGATAGTATCCCTTTAACAACCGGTGAATACGACGAATGGGGCAATCCGAATGATAAAACCTACTATGATTATATCAAATCTTATTCGCCCTACGACAATATAGCACCCAAAAACTATCCAAATATGTTGGTAACTACCGGATTGCACGATTCGCAAGTGCAATATTGGGAACCGGCAAAATGGGTGGCAAAATTGCGTGAATTAAAGACAGACAACAACCTTTTACTCCTTCATGTCGATATGGATAGTGGTCATGGTGGCGCATCAGGGCGGTTCAAATCATTAAAAGATACAGCGCGTGATTTTGCTTTTCTAATAAACTTAAAAGAACAAAACTCATGAAAATAATATGTGTCGGGCGTAATTATGCCAAACATATCAACGAATTGGAGAATGAAAAACCAAGCGAACCGGTATTGTTTATCAAACCTGATTCTGCTATTTTACCCAACAGAAACCCTTTGGTTTTGCCGGATTTTGCCAAAGCGTTTCATTATGAAGTGGAATTAGTCGTCAAAATCAATAAACTCGGTAAATATATCGACCCGAAGTTTGCCCACCGCTATTATGATGAAATAGGACTAGGGATTGATGTGACAGCAAGAGACTTGCAAGAGTACCTCAAGGCCAAAGGCTTACCATGGGAAAAAGCCAAAGCTTTTGATAATTCGGCCGTTGTTAGTCGTGAATTTTTACCGAAATCAAATTTTGCCGATTTGCAAGACATCCATTTTAGTTTAAAGAAAAACGATGAAATAGTTCAAAAAGGCTATACCGGCGATATGCTTTGGCAGATAGATGAACTAATTGGTTACATATCGAGATTTTTCACTCTAAAAAAAGGCGATTTGATTTTTACGGGAACGCCTGCCGGCGTAGGCAAGATGCAATTGAACGACGTATTTACCGGTTATATTGAAAATCGTGAGATGTTTCGTATTAAAGTAAAATAAGCTTAGGCAAAAAAACTACAATATATCTTTTATTTCCAACAAATGTTTTACTTTCGGAATGATTTTAAAATCAACATCACTCGTATCTTCCGGATCAAAATGTATGGCATGCATTCCAACATTGCGGGCGCCTAACACATCGGATTGAAAATTGTCGCCAATCATATAACTTTGGTGCGCAAAAGTGCCGGCTTTGTTTAAGGCATAGTTAAAAACTTGGGGGTGCGGTTTGAGTTTCCCTGTTTCTTCGGAAGTTATCATCAATTCAAAATACGGTTCCAATCCTGAATGTCGCATTTTATCACTCTGCACTTCGGCAAAACCATTAGTCAAAATATGCAAACGGTATTTCTCTTTTAAATAATCTAAGATTTCGAGAGCGCCATCCATTAAAATATGTTCTTGTTTGAGAAAATCGAGATAGTCATCTGCCAGTTTTTCGATAAGTGATTGAGCCACTTCAATATTTAAAGCAATAAATGTGTCAATCAAGCGTCCGTATTTGACTTCGGTTTTGGTTTTTTGTTGCTTGGCATATTGTTCCCAATATTGCCGGTTAATTGGTTCATAAGTTGCTAGAAAATCATCTAATAAAACGGGAATTTGATATTTTTTTAACAATTTGTCAAAAGCCGAATTTGAATTGGCTTCAAAATCCCACAACGTATGATCCAAGTCAAAAAAAATATCGGTGATTTTAGTTTTTAACATCGGTAAAATGTTTTATAGTGCTGATATACAAATCATTCCAGGGTTTCCATTCTTTTAAATCGGATAAAATAAAATTATGAAAAACCGGATAAAAGTGCCCTTTGTATGTCTTAATAATTTCACCCTGCTCCAAGATAATTTTAAGGGCTTTATCCGGATTAAGGCGGTATTGATATTTGAGCATAACATCGGAAATGTTGACCGGATGCAAGCTTAAATGGGTCTCGGTTTCATTTTCAATATCATAAAATTTAAAAGGAACCGAAGTGCCTGCTCTAAACCCGATTTTATGATTATATCCCATAGAAAAATCGTTTTTAAGCTCTTCTTCGTTATAAATTTGATAGGTTGAAGGAATTTTTATGCGATTGAAATGCGCCCGCACTTTCTCAACTGGTTTGTGAATAATATTCTCCAATTTATGAATTTCTTTTTCAATAATTTCCTCGTCATCAACAGCGTAATAGGAAGTCAACAAGCCAGTATCTGCATAGTCGGCCAAAAATTTTATTTGTGATTGATAATCATGTTTGTTCATAGAAATATTATGGTCAAACAAGCTGTAAGTCGTTAATAAATGAAAAAAGGTTAAAGGATGCTTGTATTTCTTTTTGAGTTTTAATATCCGGTCAAACGTATCATACGGGTCTTTTTTACCGGTTAAATAGACCCGGTTGCGTAACCAAAATTTTTTCAATCTGACATGAAATAAGTCATCAAAACCTCCCAATAAAAATCTAATAAAGGATTTGCCTTGATAAAGTCGCGCCATGCTGACATTGAGCAATGGTTCAAAGTAAAAGTTGCGGTCTTTAAAAGTTAATCCGGGAAACCGCTGTTGCAAACTGTTTTTAAATTTTTCAATCCATATTTCGACAATTGGTTTGTTTAGCATATTGTGTTGCATCAATACACTGTTTTTGTAAGCATATCGTTCATGCTTATCTATCTGATGCGGCAAATATTCTTCGTAGCGGGATAATAAAAAAAAGCTTGCGGCAAATAAGTCAAATGGAATATTAGAATTTTGAACCTCAAAAAACACAGGTATATTATCCCAAAAACCGAATTTTATTTCATGAAATTTAACACCTTGTTGGAATAAAAGCGGGTGTGATTGAATATGAAATTCACCCCCCAGTGCTTGCGGCGCATACGAAAATTTGGGACCGTTGAAGGCTATAAACTCTTCAATTTTGGTAGTAAACTTAACTTCTTTAAGCATCAAATTGTTAAACAAATGCCTGAAAATATAGTTGACACGAGGCGTCATTTTATGTATGTAAACCAAAATCATTGGGCAAATTTACATTTTTTATCATTATTATTGAGGGTCTATATTGATTTAAGTGGGTAATATATATAATATCTCAAATAATAATGTCACCCCTTCGGGGTTCAAAGACTTTGTTTTATTGTTTTCTTATAATAATGTCAGCCCTTCGGGCTTATTTGATAAACCCCGTAGGGGTGATATATTTATAGATTAAACAATAAAAAACCACCATTGAACCCCGTAGGGGTGATATATTTATAGTAAATCTATGACGTTAAAAACATAAACCCCG
>JALVEJ010000176.1 GCA_027031025.1 Flavobacteriales bacterium
ATCTGTATGAAAACTCACTTTTTCCGACATAAGGGGCTTATTTTTGATAAATAAAAATCCTATATTTGATTTTCAGACACTTAAATCTGAAAAATTACTAATTCCGATTTTTACCGGACAACAATGATTTTGAATATTATTTTATAACCAAAAAACTCATAAATACTACAAATGAAATCATCGTTATTTATTTTTCTTCTGGGTTTGCAATTGCAAGTTCTAGCCCAATTTCCAACCGATATGCCCTACCAAAGCATCAATGGTACAGCACCGGCTTTACCTGCTTTAAATGCCTTTGTTACAGACCAGTCAGTTCCTGACCCGGTAAAAATCACTCGTATTACGGATTTTAATGCGGTGTGGAATTGGTATCCGCATCATGAATATGCAAAAATTCAGCCTTGGAATGCCGATGGCAGTATCTATAAATTTTATTCGGTAGCTATTTATGATGGCCAAACCCATCAAATGATCAGAGAACTGCTGGGCGGACATATCTATCCGTCTTATTGGTCAAATACCGACCCCGATATTATTTATGGATTTAGAGAAAACGGAGACATCAAAACCTATTCTGTATCTAATGATTTGGTCAGTTTGAGAGGACATATTTATGCAGATATCAACAATCAAACTGATTTTGAAGTGGTCAAATTAGGTCCTGGTGAAGGTAATATTGATAAAAACGACCATTATGTCGCTTTGATAGCAAAGCAAGCTGCCGATATGTATGTTATTATTTATGATTTACAACAATATCAAGAAGTTTTCAGGCAAGTTTTTTCGGGGGCATGGGGTTCGGGCGGAACCGGAGCGCCGCAATATGTCGATTGGGTTTCGGTGTCGCAATCAGGCAACTATGTAGGGATTATGTGGAATCACAACAATACTTCCCAAACTAATCCTTTTAACGGGCATTATGGCGTTGAAATTTATCATACCACCGATATGCAATTTTTAAGACGCCTTACTTCGTATGGCAATCACGGCGATTTTGGTTATGCAGCCGATGGCGATGAAGTATTTGTGCAATTTTGGGGACCTGACGGCACCATCAATATGTATTACCTTGACCGGATGGAGCGAGTGGTAATTTCCAATCATAACGATTTTAACGGTGAAGGACATATTTCTTGTCGTAATTTGAACCGTCCGGGGTGGGCGTATGTCAGTCAAGATGAAGCAGCTCGTTCGGGACAAATAGTTGCAGTAAAATTAGACAATTCCGGGTTGGTGGAACATTTCGGTCATCATTTTAGTACAGCGGCTTCCTATCTTAAATCACCCATGCCTTGTCCTAATCCGGATGGCAATAAAATCATGTTTAAAAGTGATTTTGGCGATACCAACTCTGATGTTATTTATGTTTTTGAGGCAAGTTTGGAAAATGCTAATACGATTCAATCAAATGCTGCCCCCACTTGTCAAGTCTATCCTAATCCGGCAAAAACATTTGTATATATCCATCATTTGATCGATATTGATGAGATACATCTGTTTAATCTGCAAGGGCAACATATTAAAACTTTTAATACAGGCGGCAAGGTTTTTAAAAAATTAGATATTAGTGATTTGAAATCCGGTATGTATCTGATTTCAACGGGAAATGGTAAACCGCAATGGCTTAGTGTTCAATAAGGGTCTGTTGGGTGTAATACAAAGAAATTTTAAGACTCTAAATTTTTCAATGCCTTGATTAATTGATGCGCCGTCAAATCAAACTGCACCGGCACGATTGATACATATCCGTTTTTCAAAGCATAGACATCCGTGTCTTGCCCTTTGTCTTCATAGGTAAAATTACCGTTCAGCCAATAATAGTCTCGCCCAAACGGGTTGGTACGTTTGTCATAAGTTTCGTTCCATTTATCCATAGCTTGCCGGGCTATTTTAATCCCTTTGATTTCATTTAATGGCAAATTCGGAATGTTTACATTTAAGGCAATTCCTTTTGGCATGCCGTTTTGAAGCACTTGCCGGGCTATTTTTTTCATATAATGTTTAGCCGGTTCGAGGTCGGCGTTCCAATCATAATTATCCAAAGAAAAACCGATAGACGGAATCCCTTCGATTGCTCCTTCAATAGCCGCTCCCATGGTGCCACTATATAAAACATTGACCGAATTGTTGACACCGTGATTAAGACCGGAGACCAATAAGTCCGGTTTGCGGTCAACTGCGTGCGCCAAACCGAGTTTAACGGCATCGACCGGCATGCCATTGGTTTTAAATTCTTTTTGCGGACCATCATCAATCGTTATAGGGTCTAAATGCAAAGGTTGGTGTATGGTGACGGCATGTCCTTTACCCGAATGCACCCGGTCGGGCGCCACGACCACCACATCACCCAATTCATTCATCATTTCAATCAAGGCTCTGATACCTTGCGCCGTGATGCCGTCGTCATTGGTAACAAAAATTAATGGTTTTGACATAAAAAATATTTTTTAAAAGCATAAAGATAGAAAAATTAGTTGAAAGTGGAGCGAAACGACATTCCTGCTGTCAGTGCAAACGCACCATATATGTATTATTCTGGAATGCCATAAAATATTAATGCAACCATGTAAAATTATTTACAAACCCCTTAATATCAGCTCCGTAGGAGCTATACTGTTTGTAGCAAAATAAATTAATGATAACAAATAGCTCC
>JALVEJ010000177.1 GCA_027031025.1 Flavobacteriales bacterium
ATTTTAGCCTTTTTGGTTTTAAAATTGCGACAAATATGCGACTAATTTTTGTTCCTTTTTTACTCAAAAAGGGAATAAAAAAAAATGCCTAATCCTAAAAATTTATTAGAGTTTAAGCCGGTATTTTTTTATTAAAATTTTTATCTTTGCAACTGTAAGTCAGTTGTATGGAGCATGGTTCCATACGTAAAACATACAGCGAATGCCCTTCTGTATGTTTCTGACTTTTTCTATATAAATAAATCCGGTTATATAGAGTAGGCGTTCTATATGTAAAACATACAACGGCAGCAGTCCTGTATGTTTCCGGTTTATTATTCAGCTATTTTGAAGCAAATTCATTGTTATAAATACTTTCTGATGGTATATCCATTTGCCCATCTTCCCAAGTCAAATGTCCAAATGCAATAGAAACGTTTTTGAAACGTTTTTTATCTCTGAATTGTGTTGTCATCGGACTGTGAACTTTAAAAAGAAAATCTTTAAAATCCGCAATCCTTTTTTCTCCGTTGTCAAAAACAACTTTCAGTTTATAGTCTGATAAATAATTTACTTTTGTTATTTCCATTATTTTATTTTCAAAGCCATTGGTAACATTTTTAAAAAAGGAATTGCATAGTCATAATTAACAGTTTCATAACTTTTTCCAATTCTATTTATGTTTTTATGATATGATTTATTTCTTTTCAAGTATAATTTTTCAGAATTAATACTCCATGCATCTTTTCCTAATTTACTTACTAAAAACCATTTTTCCATTAATCTCGCTGTTCTGCCGTTTCCATCGGAAAACGGGTGAATAGCAACAAAAACCAAATGTATCATAGAAGCAAAATAAAACACTTGTGTAATGCTTAAGTTTCGTTTTCTCAATATGGAAATGTCTTTAAACAATCTTTTCATTTCCTTTTTTACTATTTGTTTATCGGCACCTGTATAGACAACTTCATAAGCATTCATAACAGATACGTTTTTATCTCTGTACGTTCCTTTATACTTATCTTCTACTGCGCTTGTGTTTGTTAATAATTTATGACAATGTAATACGTTTTTTTCATTTAAAACGTGTTTTTGAGCAAATGAATACGCTTCTTCCAAATCTGTTATTTCTTTAAAAGATTTTGTTTTTGTATTCATTCCGGAAGTATAATATTTGTAATACGTATCTAAATCAATAGGGTTACCTTCAATCATTGATGAATATACCACAGCCGCCTTTCTTACATATCCCAAATCAATATTTTTATTTTTTATTTTATTGAAATGTTTAAACAAAGTCAGTTTTTGCTCTTTTTTATATTTAGCAAACTGACGTGTTGGTATAATACTCAATCTTTCCATTAGATTATTTTTATTTGAATAAAAATACAAATATATTCTTAGATAATCATCAAGTTTTGTGAAATTTGTTTTTATTCGTTAATCAATTGCTGTGTTTTTCAACTTTATTATCCTTTATAAATAATTAGTAAAATATTTAACAATTTTAAAACCTGGTAACAAACTTGCGACAGGATCAAATAAAATGAATAGATAGTTAGAAAAAAGCCCGCCAAAAATCAGGCGGGCTTTTTAACATGGTAAGTTTTATTGTGGTTTCTCATCATCTTCATCGCTGATAATAACAAACTCGGTCCGGCGGTTCATTTGATGTTCTTCTTCTGAACATTTAACGCCATCAACACACCGGTTAACCGGACGGCTTTCGCCGAAACCTTTGGCTTTCAATCGATAAGGGTCAATACCGTGATCTATTAAATATTGCATAGTAGCTTTGGCACGACGTTCAGAAAGTGCTTGATTGTAAGCTTTGGAATTTCTGCTATCGGTATGTGACTCCATACTGAGTTTGATTTCAGGATGTTCTTTTAAGAGTTTTACAATCTTATCCAATTCTACGGCAGCATCGGGTCGAATGTCTGATTTGTTTAAATCAAAATAAATAGGATTGAGTTTGAGTTTTAGCATTAAGATACGTTGTTTATTGGGTTTAATCCAATTTAAAGTATCTCTTCCCAATTTTTGTTTATAATTGTATCGTTTGGGTAAATAATCTTTTTTTCTAAATTCAAATTCGTAAAAGACTTCTTTGTGACGCCGGTCTAATGGTACTTCAAAATCCAAACAACCGTTAGGTTTGGTATATTGAACAAATTTTTCATCATGTCCGTTATGCCCGTATATTTTAACTTGAACACTGTCAAGAGCTTTTTTAGTTTCATAATCTGCAACACAAACTTTGATTTTTTGTTTTTGTTCCAGAATGATATCCTTTTCTATTTTCGGATTAGTTAAACTATATGTATCAAATTTTACAATTGTATCTTTATAGCCTTTGCGATAGGCTCGTATTTCATAGTTTTTTTCTGGATCAACCAAAAATGAAAATCTGCCGTCAAAGAAAGACAGGTTTTTAGTGACCGGTTTACCATCACTATAAAGTTCTACTCGGGCATTAGGAACCACATAACCATTATCATCTTTAGTATGACCAACAAAATAAATCAGTGGTTTAATCATTTCTGAGGTTTTAAACAAATAGATATCATCCGAACCTTGTCCACCTAATCTGTTAGAAGAGATAAAACCTTCGTTATGCGGTTTGTTAATGATAAAAGCAAAATCATCTTTGGAACTGTTATAAGGCAATCCCATATTTTTGAGCATAAAAAATTTGCCTTCTATGTAAAAAGCGACAAAAATGTCCAGTCCGCCTAAGCCGGCATGTCCATCGGACGAAAAAAACAAGTTGCCGTATTGATCGACAAAAGGAAAAGTTTCGGTGCCTTCGGTATTGATTTTATTGCCCAGATTTACGGGTTCGCCCAAAGTCCAATCATCTTTTACAACAACTTTATAGATGTCGGATTTTCCATAAGTTCCCGGCATATTAGAAGCAAAATATAAGGTGTGTTCATCCGGGCTTAACCAAGGATGGGCACAATCATAATCATTACTGTCGAAGTGAACTTCTTCCGCTTTTGACCAAGAACCGTCTGCTTGTTTAAAACTACGATAAATTTTTAAATTATAATCTCTTAATTTGTTTTTTTTATGAGGACTAAGATTATTCCGGGTGAAAAACATCACCGTAAAATCTTTATTAAAGGTAGGAGAACTTTCATGATAGTCCGTATTGATGTTTGGATCAAAACCTTGTGCTTTGTTAAAATCATTTTGATTTTCGCGAACGGCTGTCATCAAATCGGTAAAGGGCATATTGTCGTAAGATGACCGGCGTTTGCCTTTGGCTTCAATATTATTGGTTGTATAGACAATTTGTCCGTCTTTGTAATAGGTCCCGCCATATTCTGTAAACTTACTATTTAATGATAAGCCAAAAAGTTGGGCTTTGGGACCTTCCCGTTTGACTTTTTCAACAATATCCAATTCTTTGAAAAACTCTTGCAAGCGACTATCACTCATCCCGGATTTTTGTTTGTAAATACGCATCCATTTGACAGATTCGTCGTATTTTTTATTTTGACGTAATGTCATGGCATATTTAAAATAGTAAATAGGCTCATTGTTAGTATCATAAATGGCTTTTTCGTACCACTTTTCGGCTTCTTCAGGTTGACTGATTTCTGCGTAAGCGTCTCCTAATTTTTTATAAATATAAGTTGCGTCCCGCTTGTCATGTTTTAATAATTTTTTATAAGCTTTAATGGCTTCTTGGTATTTAAACCGGTCAAATAAACGGTCTGCATTTTTGGTTTTTTTAGATTGTCCGTAACCGGTGAGAGTAAGTAAACTAAAAAAAACAATTAATAGATGTATTTGTTTCATATGAATTTATATAAAAAATTATTACGGCAAATTTAATCAATAAGTCTTATTAATTGGCTTTAATATTAGAATTATTTACTATTTTTTGAAAACTTTTTGAGATTTTGTTTTTTTATTATCAATAAAAATTTAAAAATGATATTTTTTTAATGAAAAAGTAAGTTTTTGCTGTGTTTTTGTAATAAATGAAAATTAGAGATTGAAAATGTCTATACTATTATGATATAAAATACATTCAAGTTCCTCTTGTTTCATTTGATATATTTTGCTAAGTTTTTCTATTACTTTAATGATATGAGCCGGTTCGTTACGTTTACCACGATAAGGAGTAGGGGATAACCAAGGCGCATCGGTTTCTGCTACCAAATTTTGTAGTGGAATTTGATTAAGAAATTTGTCGATTTTACCATTTTTAAATGTTACTACACCGCCTATGCCTAAATGAAAATTTAAATCGATAGCTCGTTGGGCTTGTTCGAGTGTGCCGGTAAAACAATGAAATATGCCAAACAAATCCGGAGATTTTTCCTGCTCGATGATTTCAAAAACCTCGTCAAAAGCCTCCCTGATGTGGATGCTTACCGGTAATTTTTTTGCTTTTGCCCATTGCAGTTGCATTTGAAACGCTTCTTGTTGTTCGCGCAAAAAAGTTTGATCCCAATACAAATCTATCCCGATTTCGCCAATGCCGTAGTAAGTTCCCCTATCCAGTTCTTGTTTGATAATTGCCAGTTGCTCTTGATAATCTTCCTTTACCGACGTTGGATGTAAACCCATTAACGGTAACATATCACCCGGGTAGTCTTTAACACATTGTTTTAAAGCGGAAATACTTTTGGTATCAATATTGGGTAAAACAAATTTTTCAATGCCGGCTTCTTTGGCGCGTTGCACCACTTCGTTGCGGTCTTGATCAAATTCACTGACAAAAATATGGGTGTGCGTATCAACAATCATATTTCATTTTTTTTGACAAAAATAGAGAAAATTAACCAGTTTGATGTCTGTAAAATTATTGTATCTTTAAGCCGGTAAAATTATTATTATGCTTAAAAAGGTTTTTATTATCATATTTATTACCGGATTTTGGTCTTGTCAAACTTATAAACCGATACAACAACTTGTTAGGACAAATCGAATGGTTGAGCAAATCCGTCAAAAAATGTTGCCCGATAAACGTGATCATATTTTCAGATTACAAATGGTCGAATTAAATAAAACCATAACACTTAAAGGCGCTACAGATTTTCCTAAGTTAAAACAAGCCATTATCCAAAGTTTAATACAAAAAGGTTATAAGCTTATAGACAGTATGAAATTATTACCAACCGATAAATTTAAAAACTTGGTGGGCATAACCCGTTTATCGGTGGCTAATCTGCGAGCCAAGCCTAAACATTCGGCAGAATTGGTAACGCAAACTTTAATGGGTATGCCGGTTTTGATTTTTGAACAACAAAACGGCTTTTATCATGTCAAAACGCCCGAAGGTTATTATGCTTGGGTTGATGCGGCGGGTATTGCAATTGTATCACGTCAAGAGTTTAGAGAATGGTTGGCTAAGCCTAAAATTATCATCACGGCAGCATGTGGCAAAATTTTCAAATCTCCTAACGAAACTGTTCCGGTTTCAGATTTTGTGTTAAATGATGTATTTGCTTTGAAAGAAATGCGCAATAACTACGCCCTTATTGAATATCCCGACAGACGGAGTGGTTACATTAAGAAAGAGGCGTTTTTAACTTTGAAACAATTTGAAGTACACAATCAAACAACCGATGCAAATGATTTGCTTAAGAACGCCAAACAATATTTGGGCATTCCGTATTTGTGGGGCGGCACCTCAATCAAAGGCTTGGATTGTAGCGGATTTACTAAAAATGTATATGCCCAACTAGGTTATTTGTTGCCTCGTGATGCATCTCAACAAGTAAAAATAGGGCAAACTGTTCAAATTACTGCTGATTTTTCACAATTAAAACCCGGCGATTTGTTGTTTTTTGGTTATCAGAAAAATGGCAAAGATAAAATCACCCATGTTGCTATTCATATGGGCAATGGGCGCATCATTCACGCCACCGGCGAAGTCAAAATTGAAAGTTTGAATCAAAATGATAAGGATTATAATAAAGATAGATACCAAACTTTACTACAAGCCCGTCGAATATTAGGACAAGTGAAACCGAATTTTACAAAATATTATACTTTGGATTGCCCGATGTTGTATTTTTAAATTGGTTTAATAATTTATAATAAAGCCAGACCTAGTAGGTTTTAAAAACCTGCTAGGTCTAACTGATTTGAGAATTATTCAATTATTAATTTTCCGGTAGATATTGAAGAGCCGGCATTAATTTTATACAAATAAAGCCCTTTGGACAATTGCGGATACCATATTATTTGGTGTTTGCCACTATCTTGATTTTTATTCAAAATTTCAACTTGTTTTTTACCTTGTAAATCATAAATACCGATGCCTACCGGCTGGTCTTGTTTCAAATGGTATTCAAATATAATATAATCAGTAGCCGGATTGGGATAGCATCGTAGTTGAATAGCTTTGTTTTCATTAACTCCGGCAGCAGCTGTTTCAAATATTAAAGTTTTGGTTTTAGATACATTATTATTATCTGTAACTTTAAAATTTACCGGCCATGTATTGATGACATTTGGTGCGGTGCCTTGAAAAATGCCGTCTTTTGAAATAAACATGCCGTTAGGATAAGGGTCGGGTTGTAAAGTGAAAGCCATATTGCTTGGATTATTGGCGCCGGATTGACTTAATATTAATGAACTACCATTACCATTGGAAATACCGGATGCCCAATTCAGTCCGGGGGTAATATTATTCCCGTAGAAGAATTTGATTTGTCCGTCCGGATAAAGGGTAACAGCAGCATCAACATTAACCGTATCATCTCCATAAATGGATGTTTTCCATCTAAAAGTGGCGTGATTGGCATCGCCTTCATAAAAAATACCTTGTCCGTTTGCCGGAAATATTTGAAGGTCGGAAGCATACACACTGATGATTTTATGGGTTTTGATAGCGGATTCGGTGCGTAAATAATCAAACCCCGGTTCAAATACAATAGAGCCGTCCGTTAAAACATAGACCTGATTGTAGAATTCACCAAAAAACGGAAAGTCAAAATCAATAGTTTGGCTTCCAAAGCCATCGTCATCGTTATCTACAACAATTTGATTCGTTGTTATTGCCGGAAAACTTTGCGAATTGGCTTGTTCTTGGTATTGATGTAAAATATTCCATTCATAGTCGGGGCTTCCGTTTTGTGCCGTCATCGTATAAGTATAAGCTTGTCCGGGTGAAGCGGTAGGTAAGCTATTTGTGGCAATCTCAGGTGCATCAAAATTGACGGCAGCGTCAATGCTCAAAATTGTGTCGTCATTATTATTTAAAGAAACATTGTGTTGCGTGCAAGTATAAACCTGTTGATTGGCATCGACTATGGCATAATCGATGATGCTTCCGCTTCCGGTTCCGTTAGGGTCATTCTCATTTATAATTAAGTAAAATGTTGCCTGTGAATTAGGCGAAGTATTATCTAATAATGCCGAAATGTCTAAAGAGATTTCAATAGGTGAATTATCACCATTACCTTTCATAGGGTATGGTCCTCCTTGTCGGTTAAACAAGGGAAAATCAATAGTATGTTCGGGTAAGGCACTAGCAGGATCAGTTGAAATACCGGCAGAAATTTTAATCATATTACGGCTGTTGTGTGTCATTTTAACCCGCATGATTAATTGCGGATTTTGGTCAGACTTGACTCGTAATCCGAATACACGATTACCAACAATACCTCCATTTGGTAAAGGTTCTGCAAGAGTTTTATACATAACATATGCTTTGCCGTAATTTCCCCATGATGTCCCCCAAGTATTTGCCATAATTAAAGCACCACGTTCCCAATCGCGCATATCGATTGTGCCATCATTATTAATGTCGATATTATTGGTAATTTGACCGTCACCGTTATAATCATAGCTGATATTATCATCCCAACCGACTATGGTCATAGCATGATTGGAAGGATATCCCCAACTGGTAATAATGTTGTCGTTTGTGATGTTAAAGCCCGTATTATAAATGCCGGCTGAAAAATTAGCTAAGCCGCCTGTTGTAGCATTTTCTAAATGATCATATAACCAATGTTTTAAAGTTAATAAGCCGTCGGGGGTGTCTACTTTAATGGCAAAATAGTCTTTGACCCGGTTGTGCATAGCGGCTTCATATTTAGCGTAACCACTCATCCAACCTTGGTCGCCCAGGGCATCTAATTGATAGCCGTAGGTAGGTAAGTTTGGACAGCCATTGGCTTTTATTATGTCCCAGCCGTCAGTATACCAAGAGCCGTTGTTGCCGTCACCGCTGTTTAAAAAATTATAGGTATAGTGCGAAGGATACTGATTTTGAATATCCGCTGCGGAAGTATTGTGTGTACGGTTGATTTCGTAGGTAAAATTGTAGGCAATACCACTAGATTGTGCACAACTGCCGTTAGATTGGTTAAAAACCGGTCTGAAATAGGGCTGAGTTGTATTGTCCAAACTCACTGGCAAGCTGTTGTTGTTTCTTTGCAAGTCGGCATTTGATAGTTCTACCAACGGAATTTTAGATAATTCTGCTTCACTTGGAATTCTCAATCCCCCAACCAACCATGGTTCACCGTTGGGATCCGGATTAACATTTCTGAGGTTTTGTGCAGACAATTTAAGGCCAAAACATAGCAGAAGTAAAGATGCAATAATATATTTTTTCATAAGATGATCATTTTATAATTAGAAAACAATTTAAAATTAATTTGCCCTACTCAAAAATACAATTTATTTTATTTCTGAATCTGTTTTTTTTAGAAAAGTTTCTGTTCCTATTCAAATTTGATTGGAAAATAGCTTTTATCATCCGTTTATTTTTCGTTACTTTGTGCGACTAAAATTTCATGTTAGGTGAAAGTTAACAATCATTTGGATTTAGAGAAACCGGAAAAACCGGCTGTAGTGACTATCGGTTCATTTGATGGCGTACATTTGGGACACCAAAAGGTTTTAGATGATTTAAAAACCATTGCAAATAATCATGGTGAGCGCTCGGTGGTTATTAGTTTTGAACCGCATCCCCGAATTTTTTTTAATCCTGATACGGATTTACGCTTATTGACAACGACTGATGAAAAAGCAAGCTTGTTGTCGCAACAAAACATAGATGATTTAATCTTGCAAAAATTTGATCATGAGTTTGCCTCACAAGATGCAGAAACTTTCGTAAAAAAACTGGTTGAAACCTTAAATATGAAAGATTTACTCATCGGGTATGACCACCGGTTTGGAAAAGATAGAAAGGGCACCTTTGATTTTGTCAAATCTTTGGAACAAAAATACGGTTTTAAAACCCATAAGATAGCGCCGCTTTTTATTAATGGAACAGAAGTGAGCTCAAGTCTTATACGCAAAATTTTGTCAACCGGTGATGTGCGCTTGGCACAAACTTATTTAGGACGACCGTATTTACTTACAGGCAGGGTTGTAAAAGGGAATCGTTTAGGTAGAAAACTAGGCTTTCCAACGGCAAATATCAGCGTTGACAATCCTTATAAATTGATTCCGAAACAAGGGGTTTATTTGGTCAAATCTATGATTGACAATCAGCCGGTGTTCGGCATGATGAACATTGGTTTTCGCCCGACCATTGATGGTAAAAAACAAATAATGGAAATCCATTTTTTTGATTTTAACGGCGATTTATACGGCAAAAGCATCCCGGTTTATTTTTTAGAACGTTTGCGTGACGAACAAAAATTTCCGAGTTTGGAAGCCCTTCAAAATCAATTGAAAAAAGATGCCGATCTGTCGCGCCGGCTAATTTCTGATAATTATATCAATAGTAGTCATAATTGATGATATACTTAACTTTATCTTTTATGTCATTAATGGTTTTTGTGCATGTCAGATTATAGATTTTTTTTTGAATCATATTTATATCCCAAAAACCCGTTTTACTTCTTCAACCTTATCCAATTTTTCCCAAGTAAAGAGTTCTACTTCTTTTTCTAATGTAATAACCCGCCCTTCGGTATAATCGTAG
>JALVEJ010000178.1 GCA_027031025.1 Flavobacteriales bacterium
CTTTACATTGACAGCCGATAACCGGAACACCTTGTGATGTGCCTGTGCCGAGTAAAGTTATTTTCATCAAACAAGACTTTTTAAATCAAAAGCAACCGCTCTAAAGTGTATTTAATCAGCCCATCGACCGGCACATAAGGGTCTTTACTAAATGTCATATTGGCGCGGTTGGCAATAATGGCATTCATTGAGCAAGCGTTATGACCTAATAGTTTTGCTAAACCGTAAATAGCGGAGGTTTCCATTTCCAAGTTACTCATTCTCACGCCCTTATATTCAAAACTATCTAATTTTTTATTCATGTCAGGGTCGGAGAGGGGCAAGCGCAATACACGCCCTTGAGGTCCGAAAAAGCCGCCGGCAGTGCCTGTAATACCGCTGTAAACTTCATCAGTCAGCAAGATTTTTTCCAAAAAATCACTGTTTTTAACAATGTAAGGGCGGGCTTTGTTATGGTCCCAGTGCGTATGTTTGATAAAAGCTTCTTCCATATCCAATTCACGCACGTGAGCCGAATCATAATAATGCAGCATGCCGTCCATACCAAGTCCGTATTTGCCAAGAACAAAACTATCAACAGGAATATCCGCTTGCAGAGATCCGGAAGTCCCGATACGCACAATATTTAAGGTTGTATGCTGGTCTTTAATTACGCGTTTTTCCAAATCGATATTGACCAATGCATCTAATTCGTTCATAACAATATCAATATTATCCGGACCAATACCAGTGGACATAACGCTTAATTTTTTACCTTTATAAAATCCTGTAACTGTATGAAACTCACGTTTTTGTGTTTCAAATTCGATACTGTCAAAATGAGCGGCAATACGATCGACACGTTTTTGATCGCCGACAAAAATAATGTCGTTTGCAATATGTTCAGGTCGCAGGTTTAAGTGGTAAACACTGCCGTCAGGATTTAGTATTAATTCGGATTCTGCAATTCTTCTCATAACTTTTAGTTTTAAAAAATAAAAAACTAAATTACGAAAAATTTGTTTATCAAAAGCAGCTTTTTTGTTTGGATTTTGATAATTGTCATTTATTGAGGAATTGATGAACTGATGAACTGATAAAAAGTCATTAGGTGTATTGATAATAATAGGGATGTGCTGATTAGTTCAAATTATGTTGATATATTGTAATTTGAAAAATAAATGTCATGAGAAAAAGAAGCATTAAATAACTATTTCTCTTGAACTTAATAATCAATATGAATAACTCTATTTAACATAATATAAATTATATTACAAATTTATAATAAAAATCGATTTTTAAAAATTGATATAAAATTGATAAAAATCAGTTTTTGATATTTTTTTAAAATTTACATTTGAATCAAAAATAATATTATGAATTTATCTGATAAAAATTTACCTGATACTGAACATTTATTCACACAACCCGAACCTTGGGAAACCTGGGAACGCAAACTCGTTTGGGGAAGCATTATTACAGCCATTGTTTTATTAGGAATTCTAGGAATAATCATCAATTATTTTTTACTGAAATGATAGAGATTGATTTACAATTAGGATTTCGGAATAATTGCTGGATCGCTCAAAATGAGCAATTTAGATTTGTTTCTGATGAAATATCCGATTTAGATAACCAACTCAATGAATTTATCATAAAAAACTACCAAAAAGGGAAATTCAAAATTCGATTTTATTTCGATTTTGACAATTTTCCGGTATGGATGCGTCAATATATGCCACATTATTTCAATCGGGAAAAGGTTTTTTGTATTAATCAGGATTGAATATCTTATCGTTTAAGAACTGAATTTACAGGAAAATTTCAAATTTTATAATCATAAATAACTTAACTTATGGAACAAATTAACAAAAAATGGACAAGCGGCATGAGTCGCACCGAAGATTGGTGGTCAGCTTGGCTCGGCTTGTTTTTTTTCGGACTTGGATTGTTAACTATTTGGGGATTGGATGTGGTCGGTTGGATAGCCAAACCCAAAACTTGGGAACTGACCAATTTACTTCATGATTTTTCATGGTCTAAATTGCTCAAAGTATCAAGTAAAACTTATGCCGACTGGCATCCCCTACTCTCTTTATTAGTAACTTATTTGGTCTTTGCACTGACAACTACGCTTGGCGCTTATTATCAAAAACTCAATGTCAAAAAGTTTTTCACCGGCTTTACTATTATTTTCTTTTTGACATGGTTTGCTTGGATTGCCGGTCATGAAGCGCATTTATCCGCTATTGATGCCGTTGTTAAAAAACATAATTATTATAAAGAATTCAATCTGAGTTGGGGCTTACAACTTGGCGGTGGCGCTTCGTATATGCTGGCTTTACTCATCGGTTTAATCATTGGAAATTTTTTCAAAGCATTTGCCCGGAAAATAAAGGAAGCTGCAAAGCCGGAATGGTTTATCAAAACCGGAATCGTTTTACTCGGTATCAAACTGGGAATTATGACCATGAAAGCTGCCGGATTTACTTATGAACTAACACTCGCCGGTGCTGCAGCAGCTTTTGTTGCCTACTTGTTGTTTTGGCCTATTGTATATTATATTGGTAGGAAATATTTTAAACTCAATCGTTCATCGGCTGCCGTTTTGTCATCAGGCATATCTATTTGTGGCGTCTCTGCT
>JALVEJ010000179.1 GCA_027031025.1 Flavobacteriales bacterium
TTTTTGTGACAAAATAGCTCTTGGTAAGGGTATGGTTTGAATATTGAGCTGAGCAGCCGCTTGATCAATCCAAGACGACACGATATTTTCAGCCAAGGGCGGATAAGGATAATCCGGCGTAGAACGCGGGGACATAAATTTATGTGGCACCACCTTACCCGATACACCAACCAAGCGTTCCACTTTTTCATAATAGGGTTCCAAATCGTCATAAGTGATGGGCCAGTCGGCAATATTGGCGCCGGGAATTTCTCCATAAGTTGATAACAATTTGAAATCGACCGGTTTGAGACGCGAAAAGTAGCCGCTCATAAAATTTGATGAACCGCCGACACAATTGCCGTTCCAAAAATCACGTCCGGTTTCGTAGGTCGATTGGGCTTCCCATTCGCCTTGGTCATTCAAGTCTTCAATCACTTGTGGTTCGTCTTTCAGGTTGGGTGTATAAACACTGCGACGGGTGGCTACCATTTCATCTTTGCTAAAATCTTTGGTGCGGTACCAAGGACCTTTTTCCAATACAATGACTTTGTACCCGGCTTTGGACAATTCGTAAATAACCGGACCGGCGCCGGCACCACTACCGATGACGCAAACATCATATATAATTTTTTCTGACATTTTATAATTGGTCTAAATGGGTGATAATGACTTGTTCTTTTTTCCGGTTTAAAATTTCCGGATAGGCAATTCCGGGTTTTGGTCGTGGCTGTCCGGGTTGGTGTTGTAACCATTTCCAACCGGCTTCACCGGTATTGACTTGATACAAAGGGTCTAACAATAAGGCTTCAAATGTCAAAGTTAATAATTTGGATAACCAAGATTCGCCCCAAGAGGTTTTTAAAATGTTTTGCAGCGTTGTCAATTGTTGGGTTTGGTTTAAAGACAAAAATCCGGTTTTGAATAATTCTTGTGCGGTTTCGTTTAACCATTGAATGCCGTTGATAACATATTTTTGTTCGTCGGAGTCGATAAGCGGGTCGGTTAAATAATTATTGATATGAAATTCGGCATTTATTTGTTCAATACCGGGCCCATTGTTTGAGGCGGGAAACAAAAAATGCAGTACTTGATGTAAAATTTTTTGTTGGTTTACGGGCAGTACGCCATGAAAAACTTCCGGTTGCTTACAACTTTGCCAAAAAGGCATTTGAACCAGAACAGCCGCTGCTCCGATGCCTTTTATAAATCGTCTTCTACCGGTAGTTTGGTGTTTCATCAGTATAATTTTGCAAAAAACCACCTACAAAAAGCAGGTGGTTTTAATATTTGATAAAAGGATATAAAATTATTTACCACATTTTCCTTCGCCGCATTTGCCTTCACCACATTTGCCTTTTTTGGCCTCTTTTTTAGCATTTTTGCCATCACCGCATTTGCCTTCGCCACATTTACCCTCACCACATTTACCGGATTTTTTCATAGAGGCTTTAAAAGCTTTAAATTCTTCTTTGGATGCAAAACCGTCTTTATCGGTATCAATTTTGGCAAACATGTCGCCATGACCATTGGCAAATTCGTCAGCATCAACACCACCGTCTTTATTGGTGTCAAATTTGTCAAACATTTTGCATTCTTCTTTGTCTAATTTACCATCTTTATTTTTGTCTTTGTTGCCAAATTCGGCTTTGCTGTGGTTGACAAACTCTTCTTTACTGATTTTACCGTCTTTGTCGGCATCTAATTTGGCAAACATATCCGGTTTTTCAGCGGTTTCTTCTTTGGTGCTTTCAGCTTTTTCAGCAGCTTCGTTTTCAGCAGCTTCTTCATTGGCTTTTTGTTCAGCTTTTTGTTCGGTTGCTTCTTCTTTTTTAGCATGATCATCATCACCGCAAGATGATAAAAATACAAATCCTGTTAAAAGGAAAGCAAAAAAAGCGATTTTGGTTAAGTTCATTTTTTTCATAAGTCTAAAATTTAATTGTTTGTAATAGTTTATAATGGTTCAAAATTATATTTTTTTTTTGAGAAATCCATTTTTTTTAATAAAAATTTATTATGTGTCAGATAAGTATTATTTATCTGGTTGATTTTCAGTTAATTTCTTGATTATTTCTTGCTTTTTTCGTTCATCTAAATGGTGACGGTGTTGACATTTATGCGTTAAATCATCGGGGGTTATTTTTAAAACAGCATCAATTTTTTCGCTTTGGATATTAAAATTGTAACAAAACTTACAATTCCAAAGATGCATTTTGAGCCGGATGCGTTCCCAAAAAGTGAGTTTACCATCCAGTTTTTTAGTGACCAGCAGGGTGGCACTTTTGCAATCCAGCATAATATAATCCATTATTTTTATCAGTATTCTTTTTAATATCATATTTTTATTAATTAAAGCCATTTTTTTTCGATACATTCTCTTACTTGCAGACGGGCACGATGCATGATGGTCCACAAGTTGGCGGCGCTTATTTGCACTTCGGCACAAACTTCATCACTGGAACATTCATCTAAAACTTTCATGATAAATACCACTCTGTGTTTAGGTGGTAAAAGTGATAGACAATATTGTAAAACTTTGTGAAATTCGTCATAACTGATTTGTTCGTCTATATCCCAATTTTTCGGGGCACGTTGTTCTATCCAATGATTGGCATTATCGCCGGAATCATAAAAAGGCA
>JALVEJ010000180.1 GCA_027031025.1 Flavobacteriales bacterium
TTTACAATTCGAAATATTGATAATCCACAATAATTTTTCACGTTATGAAACTAAAACTATTATACATTTTAACAGCTATCACACTGACAAGCTGTATCAAATTGGGTCCCGGTTTTCAAAATAAAAAAGACGAGCCACACCCCCCGTCCGGTCTCAATCATTTTTATTTTTATACAGAACTAAACGGACAAGATGTACTCTATGTAGCTAAAAAATCCTTTGGACTTGGTTTAGGAGACAATATGCCGGCCATCGAATTTGATCAACAATCCGGCGCTAATTATCAAGGACAAGCCTTATACGGCAACAATCATAACATATTCCGGTTTGAACTCTTTTTTAACGGCGGTATAACTCATACAGGCACATATTTGTTAAAAGCAACCGATTCGCCGGAATATGATATTCACGTAACCAATCTCAATCAACATCAAGCTTTTCTATTCTTAGCAAACCGGGGAATATTTCTATCCAAAGACAATTGTGGTAGCATAGACATCACCTATTTATCGCCCGATAAAAAAGAATTTAAAGGCAAGTTTAATATGACTTTGTATGCATACAACAGACAAGATTCCATAAAAATAAAAAACGGACATTTTTGGATCAATATCGATAGTTTGTATCATCAATAAACATAAAAAAAACCGCAAACATTCAAAAACATTTGCGGTTTAGTTTTTTTTAACTTTTTAAAATTTCGATTTTTCTTTTAGTTTATCAAATTCTGATTTTTGCTTGGTTTTAGGCCACACATTATTAGACATATCAATATCAGCCGTTAAATTTTCGGGATCTAATTCAATTTTTACGATTTCCTTGTCCGATGGTATCATTTTACTGACTTTTTTGTCGTTAAACCGCCATATTTTAGCCGGATATATCACTTGTTTGGTCGAACCGTCTTTATAGGTTAAGCGCAAAACAATAGGCATCACCAATTCGCCGTTTTGTTCAAATTCAACCCGATAAAAATATTTAGGTGTTTTTAAACGATTAATCTCATCTCTGGTAAAGTTTTCTTTGAGAAATTGTTTCAAATTAACCGCTCGGTCCAATAAAGGTTTATGAGATTTCATATCCGGTGTAAAATCGGGGCTGTTTTCGGTTATTAAGGATACGAAAGGCGGAAAATCTTCCACTTTCATACCATAGCTTTTAGCCATATTTTTGATGCGTTGCGTCGGTTTGTCGGTCACATAAAATTTACTGACTTTGGTAATCCCCATTTCGTTAACTCTGGTGGTATAGAACCAACCGCGCCAAAACCAATCCAAATCTACCGCCGAAGCATCTTCCATTGTGCGGAAAAAATCTGCCGGTTCGGGGTGTTTAAATTTCCAACGATTGGCATAAGTTTTAAAAGCTTTGTCAAAAAGTTTATGTCCCATAATCACTTCACGCAACATATATAAGCCCGCAGCCGGTTTGCTATATGCCGTCATACCGCGGTTATACATCAAATCCGAATTAACCATAATAGGATGCATTTTGCTTTGATCACCTTTCATAAACGGCACCACTTGTTTGGGCAAACCACGCGAATGCAATTTAAAGCCCAATTTTTTTTCATAAGCTTGTTCTGCCAAGAGTTCGGTAAAAGTATTCAGCCCTTCATCCATCCACATCCATTGTCTTTCATCGGAATTGACAATCATGGGGAACCAGTTGTGACCTACTTCATGGGTTATGACTTTAATCATGCCATTACGGGTGCGCTCGCTGTATTTACCTTCTTTATCGGGGCGTCCGTAATTCCAACAAATCATGGGATATTCCATGCCTTGACGAAACGCATTGACCGAAATAGCCTTATGATACGGATAATCAAATAAATGTTTGGAATATTCTTTTAAAGTATTGGCAACCGTACGGGTAGAATATTTTTCCCAAAGCGGTTGGGCTTCTTTCGGATACATGGAAACCGCCATGACGGTTTTGGTTGGCAATTTAACCGCCATCATATCATAGATAAATTTCCGCGATGAAGCAAAAGCAAAATCCCGCACATTCTTGGCTTTAAAATGCCAGGTTTTGGTCTCTTTTACATGTTTTTTTTCATGTTGACGTGCTTCGGCTTCGGTGACAATCATCACCGGTTTGTCATAAGTTTTTTGCGCCTTTAAATAACGTTTATATTGCTCCGGAGTCATCACCTCTTTTCGGTTAATCAAAACACCGGTGCCATCTAAAATATGGTCTGCCGGAGCAGTAATACTAACATCAAAATCGCCAAAGGGTAAAGTGAATTCGCCGGTTTGAATAAATTGCATATTTTGCCAGCCATTGACATCGTCGTAAACAGCCATACGAGGATAAAATTGCGCAATGATATAAAGATTGTTGCCGTCATCTTTAAAATGTTCATAGCCCGAACGTCCCCAATCTTCGGCAAAATTATTAATATCATACCACCAATCAATATTAAAACTGGCACTTTGTCCCGGCTGTAACGGATGTGGCAAATCAATTCGCATCATAGTGTGATTGATAGTATAATTCAAAGCTCGACCACGCAAATCGGTCACTTTGGTTATATGAAAACCGCCCTTGTAACCTTCATTGGTATATTGCGAAATAAACTTACCGGGGCGCAACATCACATTACTACCGTCATCTTTAATTTGATCAGTATAAGAATTAGGTGCCCTCTTATTCTGGTCTAATTGCACCCAAAGATAATCCAAGTTATCCGGTGAATTATTGACATAAGTAATGGTTTCGCTTCCTTTAATCTTGGGTTGCTTGGCGTCAATCAATTCAATATTCATATGATAATTAGCCCTGTTTTGATAATAATCCGGTCCGGGCGCACCAGCCGCTGTTCTATATCGATTGGGGGTCGGTAACAAATCGGTTATTTGTCTAAACTTACTAGTATTATAATGCCCTTTTGGCACTTTATTTTGATTTTTTTCTTGGGCATACCCCAAACTAATCCATAACAATAACAAACTGAAAACTTTATATTTCATAGCCTTAAATTTTGCTTTTACTTAAACAAAAATATAATATTATTATCAAAATATAACACACTTAAATGCTAATAATTTGTTAATGAATAAACATGACTGACAACAAGACTTATACAACCAAAAAAAATAGCAGATAAATATCTGACTCTTTTTAAACAAAAGCAGGACAAATGCACCGGTTTAACCCTCCATAAACAAGACTTTTTAGATTTGATAATCAAAGCATCAAACTGGGATTTAAGTTTTTAATAACAAATGAATTTCCATGTTTTTCTATCTTAACAAAATTTCAACCAATATAATCGGGTTTTTGACCGATAAATGTTAAATATATTTAAGATTTATTGTTTTTTAAACAAAGAGCTGATTTTAATGATATTTATCATTTTTTTTAGCTTTTTTTCTTAACTTTGCTAATCATAGAAAACAGTTTCATTTATCAATATGATATTTGTGACATAAATACACAAACAATGAAAAATTGTAATCTTTGTTTAATTCATCAATTGAATTCTTTTAAAACACTCTCCAAAAAAGATTTGGATTATATTTCCGAGCATAAAAAAGTCTTACACTTTAAAAAAGGCGACTTGATATTAGAAGAAGGTAAACCCAGCCGGGCGGTATATTGTTTGATGTCCGGAAAAGGCAAATTGTCCAAATACAATTCGTCCGGTAAAGAACAAATTATCCGTTTTGTCAAATCGGGGAATTTAATCGGATACCGGTCAGTCTTTAATGATGAAGCCATTACGCTTAACCTTACTGCCATTGAAGATGTTACGGCTTGCGCCATTCCCAAGGAAGTCTATAAAAATTTATTGTCAAACAAAGATTTTACCCTTGAAATGTTGCGTTTGTTGAGCAACGATTTAAAGCTTGCCAATATGGTCATTTCACATTTGGCACAACATTCGGTCAGAGAACGTCTTGCCGAAACCTTATTACATTTGGAAGATGTATTCGGAACAGACAGAGAAGGCAATATCAATATTCTCTTGTCTCGTGAAGAACTTGCCAATATTATCGGAACCGCTTCCGAATCTGTTATCCGGATTTTGTCATCCTTTAAAAAAGAAGGCATTATCTTTTCAAAAGCTAAGAAAATCAAACTTTTAGACAAAAAAAGACTTTACAATATTGCCGAAGGGCTTGAACCTAAATAAATATGAGCGTTCACAAAGAATACAAAAAAATTACGACTAAGCGCTTGTTTGATATGAAACAAGCCGGCGAAAAAATTGCCATGCTGACAGCCTACGATTATACCATGGCAAAAATTTTGGACGCTACCGGTATTGATATTATCCTGGTGGGCGATTCCGCTTCCAACGTCATGGCAGGTCACGAAACGACTTTGCCTATTACATTAGACCAAATGATTTATCACGCCTCATCAGTCATCAGAGCGGTAAACCGTGCTTTGGTCGTAGTTGATATGCCTTTCGGAACCTATCAAGGCAATTCTAAAAAAGCTTTGGAGTCTGCCATCCGCATTATGAAAGAATCGGGCGGTCATGCTGTAAAACTTGAAGGCGGTGAAGAAATAGCCGATTCCATCACGCGCATTTTAAGCGCCGGTATTCCCGTTATGGGGCATTTGGGTTTAACCCCGCAATCCATATACAAATTCGGCACTTATACCGTCAGAGCCAAAGAAAAAGAAGAAGCCGAGAAATTGGTTAACGACGCCAAACTTTTAGAAAAATTAGGCGTATTTGCTTTGGTTTTGGAAAAAATTCCGGCTACTTTGGCAGAACAAGTCGCTAAAAGCGTTAAAATTCCCGTCATCGGCATCGGTGCCGGATCAGGTGTGGACGGACAAGTTTTAGTCATGCATGATATGTTGGGCATGACCAAAGATTTCAGCCCACGATTTTTACGTCGCTATGCTGACTTACACCAAATTATGACCGAAGCTTTTTCACAATATATCCAAGATGTCAAGTCGTTGGATTTTCCTAACGAAAAGGAACAATATTGATGAAAACAAGCCTCGACAACCTTCAAATTGCTTATGAAGACAATCATTTAATCGTTATCAACAAACGCCCGGGCGATATCGTTCAAGGTGATAAAACCGGTGATATGCCTCTGTCGGATATCGTTAAGGCGTATATCAAAATAAAATACCGAAAACCCGGCAATGTATTTCTCGGTGTCGTCCATCGTATTGATCGGCCTACCAGCGGATTAGTAATGTTTGCCAAAACTTCCAAAGCTTTGACTAGACTTAACAAAGCACTAAAAAACAAAGAGATACAAAAAACCTACTGGGCTATTGTCAAACAGAAACCAACACCGGATGCCGGCACTTTGGTGCACTATCTGAAAAAAAATCCGAAAAATAATAAAACAACGGTTTTTGACACCCCAACCAAAGATGCCAAAAAAGCTATATTACACTACAAAACATTGGCATCGTCAGACCGGTATCATCTGCTTGAAGTAGATTTGGAAACCGGCAGACCACATCAAATCAGAGCGCAATTGGCAAAAATAGGAATCCCGATTAAAGGCGACTTGAAATACGGCTACCCACGCAGCAATCCAAATGGAGGCATTTCGTTACATGCCAGAAAAATAGAACTAATCCACCCGGTCAAAAAAGAAATTTTAAGCGTCATTGCCGACCCTCCAGAAGATGATATTTGGGAATATTTTAAAAAAAAATAAATACAAAAAATAGTTTTATAAATTTGTAAGTATGTAAAGTAATACAACCAAACAAGAACAACCCCTAAGCTTTTCGTAAAACAATCCTAAAACTGGTACCTTTTCCCAAAGTAGAATGTTTGACAAAAATTTTACCTTTATGATATTGTTCAATAATGCGTTTGCTCAAAGATAAACCCAAGCCCCAACCGCGTTTTTTGGTCGTATAACCGGGGTGAAAAACCTTTTGAAATTTTGAAGCAGGAATACCTTTTCCGGTATCGCTGATATCTATAAAAACTTGTGGTCCGTTACTTGTAATTTCTATGCTGATGTCCCCTTTCCCTTCCATAGCATCAACCGCATTTTTAACCATATTTTCTATCACCCAAGAATACAGCTGTGCATTGAGCATGGTTTGTAATTTTTCAGGAGATTTGATAGTGATATTGACCAATTTGGAAGTTCTGCTTTTGATATAATGAATCGTGCGTTTGGTTACCTCTACAACATCTTGAGGCTCTAATTTTGGGGTCGAACCTATTTTTGAAAAACGCTGCGAAATCACATTGAGGCGTTGCACATCTTTTTCTATTTCCTCTACCGGAATATCCGGATTGTTTTCAAGTTTTAATAATTCAACCCACCCTATCAAAGAGCTTAACGGCGTTCCTATTTGGTGTGCCGTTTCCTTGGCTAAGCCAGACCATAAACGGTTTTCATCAGACACTTTACTTGTATGATAATACAAATAAACTATCGTTGCAAAAAGCAAAAAAATTGCCACTAAGATAACCGGATAATACGTCAATTTGTTCAATAAAGACGAATCGCCATAATATAAAATTTGATAATCGTCATCGCCTAAATCGAGTTTGAAATGCTTATCGGTCTTTTTAAAATCTTGTAATTTTCTTTGAATATAAGCCGGTTGATCTTTTGCTAGATTCCGGTGAAAAACGACTTCGCCTTTTTTATCGACAATGATAACCGGAATTGTATGATTTTTTTCTAAAATAGCAGAGGATAAATTAAGCAGCGCCGGATTATCGTCTTTGGTGTCCAACAATTTTTGATAAGCCGAAGCTAGAATTTCCATTTTTGCCCGTTCTTCTTGTTTAAATTCCTGTAAAAAACGATTGGTTTCCCACAAAGTAACTGCCAGTGCCAACAGGGTGGCACCGATAAAAACCGGTCGTTTATAGCGCGAAAGTAAGGCTCTCATAGATTTTTATTCGACAGTTACCGACTTCGCCAAATTACGCGGCTGGTCCACATTACAACCACGATATACGGCAATGTAATAGGACAATAATTGCAAAGGAATGGTGGCTAACAAAGGCGTAAAAGCTTCAACGGTTTCGGGTATTTCAATCACATGGTCAGCTAAGTTTTTAACTTGGGTATCACCTTCGGTGACAATGGCAATAATCTTGCCTTTTCGCGACTTAATCTCTTGAATATTGCTAACTATTTTTTCATATTGTCCTTTTTTGGTCGCAATGACAAATACCGGCATATTTTCATCGATTAAGGCAATAGGTCCGTGCTTCATTTCGGCAGCCGGATAACCTTCGGCATGGATATACGAGATTTCTTTCAGTTTGAGAGCGCCTTCCAATGCCACCGGAAAATTAAATCCACGTCCCAGATATAAAGCATTGGTCGCATCTTTATAATGATGAGCAATTTGTTGGATATATAAATCCGATTGCAAAGTTTTTTCTATTTTTTCGGGCATATTTGCCAGTTCGGACAAATACATATTGTATTCACTCATGGAAATGGTACCTTTTTCTTTGGCTAATTTGAGCGCCATCATAGCCATAACCATCACTTGCGTCGTAAAAGCTTTGGTTGATGCCACCCCTATTTCAGGACCGGCATGTGTATAAGTGCCTGAGTGGGATTCTCTCGGAATAGACGACCCGACCACGTTGCAAATAGCATAAATAAAAGCATTTTTTTGTTTGGCTAATTTTATGGCTGCCAAGGTATCGGCTGTTTCTCCGGATTGTGAAATAGGAATCACGATATCATTCTCTTTGATAATCGGGTTGCGATACCTAAACTCCGAACTATATTCAACTTCAACCGGAATACGTGCCAGTTCTTCAAACAAATATTCGCCCACCAAACCGGCATGCCAGGAAGTTCCGGCACCAATCATAATCATACGGTCGGCATTTAAAAATTTATTGAGATGATTATCTATTCCCGATAGTTTTATCAAATTTTGTTCCGGTAAAACCCTTCCGCGCATGGTATCGCGTATGACATTGGGTTGTTCGTATATTTCTTTGAGCATAAAATGTTCGTAACCGCCTTTTTCAATTTGGTCCAAACTCATTTGCAATTCTTGTATATAAGGTGCTATTTTGCTATCATCCTTAATATTACGAATATCCGGTTCTTTCCCTTTTTTAATGATAGCCATCTGCTCATCTTCAAGATACATGGCATTTTTGGTAAATTCAATAAACGGTGTCGCGTCCGAGGCAATAAAATATTCATCTTTGCCAATCCCGATAGCCAATGGGCTTCCAAGCCGCGCCATAACAATTTCATCGGGTTTTTGCCGGTTAAACACCACAATGGCATAGGCGCCTACAACTTCATTTAAAGCTATCTGAACGGCTTTTCCCAAGCCGACCTGTTCCTTTTTCATAACATCTTCAATCAAGTTTACCAAAACTTCGGTATCGGTATCACTTGTAAACTGATAACCTCTATTGAGCAAAGTCTGCTTGATGGGTTCATAATTTTCAATGATGCCATTGTGCACAATAACCAGGTTGCCCGAATTAGAGACATGCGGATGCGCATTAACATCATTAGGCTCGCCATGGGTCGCCCAACGCGTATGTCCCAAACCAATATGACCTGTTTTTTCGTCGTCACTTTTAAAAAGTTGCTCTAAATCGGCAACTTTACCCTTGGTTTTTTTATAAATAAGCTCTTGGTCAAACAACGCCAAACCGGCACTGTCATAACCACGATATTCCAAACGTTTTAAGCCGTTAATAATAATTGGAAAGGCATTTCGTTGCCCGATATATCCTACTATTCCACACATAATTTTGGGGGGTATTTGTTGATTTTATATATTTCATAGGTTACTTATGCTATACAATGTCTCTTTATTGTATAAAAATTTGTCTCTGCATATAATTTGAGGAATTGATAATTATTTCTACTTCATAGAATACTCAAATCTTTGATGTTTGTTCACTACTTCAAACTATATTACTACTTACAATTTGAGGAATTGAAAAAAGTTCCACATCAATCATAACAACTATCTTTCTATTTCTTTAACTAAATTATAAACTTTTTCAAACAAATCGGCTTCTGTTTTATCAAATATTTTCTGCCGGCGTTTCATCACGGCTTTGGCTACTTCTACGGCTTTATCATAGCGGTAATCGGTATGTTGTTGCCCACCCCACTTAAAAGACGGAAAAAATTTGGGTTGATAACCGCCGCCAAAAATATTACTACACACTCCTACTACTGTTCCGGTATTAAACATGGTCGATATGCCGCATTTGGAATGATCGCCCATAATCAAACCGCAAAATTGCAAGCCGGTATCGACAAAATCCATTTGGGTATAATTCCAAAGTTTGACATGGGAATAATTGTTTTTCAAATTAGAATTGTTAGTACCGGCACCCAAATTGCACCATTCGGCAATCACCGAATCGCCAAGATAGCCGTCATGTCCTTTGTTAGCATTGCCGAAAAAGACGGCATCTTTTATTTCACCACCGGCTTTGGTATTGGGTCCCAAAGTTGTGCCGCCGTAGATCTTAGCGCCCATTTTGACCACTGAATTGTCCAATGCCGCAAAAGGTCCGCGAATCATACTACCTTCAAGTATTTTGACATTCTTACCTATATAAACAGGTCCGTCATCGGTATTGAAAATAACCGCTTCAACCCTAGCGCTTTCTTCTAAAAATACAGGATATTTTCCGACAACCGTATTGGTTTTTGATAGTTTTTTTCCGGTTCTACCAGAGGTTATCAAACTAAAATCAGATTTAATCTGCGTAGCATTTTTGGTAAAAATATCATAAGGCTGTTTTATAAAATTAACTTTTCCTTGATATTCTATTTTATTATCACCAGCCACAGTAATGGTTTGAATATCCTTAAAAGTCAGTTGATCTTGTCTTAT
>JALVEJ010000181.1 GCA_027031025.1 Flavobacteriales bacterium
TCCGAATTGCCCATTTGTCCTTCCGGAAGTCCGACATTTTCACCGGAAGTATAAAGTTTGGCATGCGGATATTTTCTAATAATCTCATCCATAAAAGGCGTATCCGCTTGTGCAATGGCTGATACTTCGGGGTTTTGCGTTATACCCCAGCCATCTAATATGATTAAAATAACTTTTTTGCTCATAATCTGATTTTACTATTGCAAAGTTAGGTTATAATTCTGAAATTTGTTGTAAAGATTTTATTAAATGTAACGAAATTTGTGTATATTCGTTTGAATAATAAAAACAAAAACAGATGAAGAAACTGATATTACTTATTCTACCCTTAATTTTTTTAACTTCCTGTCAAATTACCGAAGAAGTCTATTTCCGTAAAAACGGTAGTGGAACTTATAATATGAAAATAAACATGAGTGGTATGACCGGTATGTTTAAAGATGTTGTTAAAAAAGATAGTCTCCATAAAGATAAAGCGCCTAAAAAATATGATACGTTGATTGTTTTTGCCGATGTCTATCAAAAAAATAAAGATAGTATTGAAAAGTTGCCCAAAGAAAAGCAGGAATTTTTTGAAAGTCTAAAAGATGCCAAAATGCGTATGCACTTAGATGAAGCCAAAGATGAAATGTATATAACCTATGAAATTCCTTTTAGTGACATCGATGAATTAGCCAATGTTGATCAGAAACTCCAACAATTTAATGCTTTGAATAAAAATGGCTCAAAAGGTATGGATAATATGATTCCGGGTTATAAAGTTTCTTATGAATTTGACCAACGGCATTTTCGCAGAAAGGTAACCAAATTGAAAGATTCCACTCAAAATAAAGCGTCCGATAAAGAACAATTTTTAAAAATGGTACAATATAAAATGATTTATCATTTTCCTTACAAGATTGATGAAGTATCGTATAAAAATGCTTTGCTCGGTGCTGATGGCAAATCGGTGCATATCATTATGCCTTTGGATAGTCTGCTAAAAAATAAAGATTTATTGAATTTTAAGGTGACATTCAGATAATTTTATAGCAAACCAAAAATGTAAGTTTTTTTAATCTACCGGAGCCGTTTTAGTCAAATGGCTCTGCTTACATCTATTTTTTTACTACTTTTGTAATCAATTAGATAACCGAACATGAAAAACAAAAAAGATAAAATAAAAGTAGGAATTAGTGTAGGCGATTTGAATGGCATTGGCCCTGAGGTCATCTTAAAAACCTTTCAAAACAATATGATGTTTGATTTTTGTACGCCAATTGTGTTTGCTTCAACCAAATCGCTTTCGTATCAAAAAAAACTTTTAAACTTAAAAATAGATTTGCACGGCATAACCAATGTTAACCAGGCATTTCCAAACAAACTCAATGTGTTGAACTTATGGCGGGAGCCGGTGCCCATGGATCCGGGTAAACCAACCGAAGAGATAGGGCGTTATGCCGTAGACTCGTTTGTCAAAGCGGTTGAAGCACTCAAAAGCGGCGATATAGACGTATTGGTCACTGCACCTTTTAATAAAAAAACCATCCAAAGCGATGTGTTTGAGTTTCCCGGACATACCGATTATTTGGCGCAAGAACTGGAAGGCAAAGCACTAATGTTTATGATTAGTGATGAACTCAAAATTGGTTTGGTTACCGACCATTTGCCTTTAAAATATGTAGCACAACAAGTCACCGAGGATAAAATTATCGATAAAGTCCAAACCATGAGCCAAAGTTTAATACAAGATTTTGGTATTGAAAAACCCGTAATTGCGGTATTAGGCTTAAACCCGCATTGTGGCGATGGCGGCATAATAGGTAAGGAAGATGACGAGGTTATCCGTCCGGCTGTCAAAAAACTTCAAGAAGCCGGGCATTTGGTTTACGGACCCTATGCCGCCGATAGTTTTTTCGGAAGTGGCAGCTATCAAAAATTTGATGCCGTTTTGGCTATGTATCATGACCAAGGTTTAATTCCTTTTAAAACTTTAAGTTTTGGTAAAGGGGTAAATTATACGGCGGGATTGGAAAAAATCCGCACTTCGCCCGACCATGGAACGGCTTATGAAATTGCCGGTAAAAATTTAGCAGACCCGGGTTCTTTTAGAGAAGCGGTTTTTAAAGCTATTGACATTTTTAAGAAACGTAAAGAATATCAAGAATTAACGGAAAATCCTTTAGAAACAACCGGCAACGATAGTGAAAAACGAAGCTATAAAAGGTAAGCTATAAAAGGAAACTTTTAAGTATAAATATAAATTTCATCAATCATGACAAGCCACAATAATGAAGCAATCCGTATTATATTATATCATTTTTATGTGGCTTTGTTCAACCGGATTACTTTTTGGACAGCGTGACTCATTAAAAGACTTACAAACAGAAACTTTTTTGCATCCGGCTGACGGTTTTACGGCGTATACCTTAAAGAAAGGCGAATTTGTTTATAACCAATCGCCTTTTACCTTGCCGTTGCCAAGTTGGGCATGGTGGGGCATCACCGATAACATTACAGCAGAAATAGATTTTTTGCCCTTGATAGGCGGCATGTTTCAAAAACCACATTTGCCGGTGCCTAGTTTTAATTTTAGGTATAGATTATCCGGGCAAAACAAGCTAAAACCGGCAAT
>JALVEJ010000182.1 GCA_027031025.1 Flavobacteriales bacterium
AAGAAAAACTGGATATTATTTGCTGTTGCGCTTCCATCATTAGTCAAAGTAACGACAATATCAAAATCATAAGTGCCGTCGGGATTGATAGGGGGCGTATCTACCGGTACATGGATGCCACCTGCCACGGTGGTTTGTGAGGTATGAAAATCACTAATAGATAAATGCTCGGTTGAATTTCCAATAGACGACGTTAATTGAAAAACATTGTCAAATGTGACACCGTTACCCGAACCGACACCGGCGCCTCCGGCACAGTTGGGGTCAATCAACAAGCAAACGCCAAAAGAAATATATTGACGTGGATATAAAATATTATTGGCTACGGCCGCTGCGTTAAAAATACCTTCCCGTCCGGGAGTAGGGTCTGTTTCGTCATATTCATTAGTATCCCAAGAGCTATCATCATACATGGCAGGATCGGTGCTGGTAGCCAAAGTGTTACCCGAATCGAGCCATAAGCGGTCTATATTGACAATACAACCGTTACCGAAAACAGCTTCTAAGTCATTGACTATTTGTAAATTTTGTGCGCCGTATGCATAACTCCGGTTAAACACCCAAACATCATAATAAATTTTATAATATCCGGATGCGGTATAACCTTGATTGCAGCTACTGATGTAAATTTCGGGATCAGTATTGACGTAATCAACCGTTATGTCCAAATCGGCTGTTGCTGTTGTAAAACCATCTGATGCGGTGTAGGTAATGGTTGGAACAAATCCGACAAAACCGGAAGCCGGTACAAAAGTGTAACTACCATCGGCATTGAGGGTTAAATCGCCTTCTGCCAGATGAACCGTTGTGCCGGGCGCATAAGTATTGCCATTGACGGTGAATGATACAACGGTTAGAGGGTCGCCATCCGGGTCTGAATCATTTGCAAGAACACCCGGCACACCGGAATTTAAAGTTGTGCCTTGTGGAGTAACGGCTTCGTCATCTTGTAAATTGGGCGGATTGTTATCGCGAACGGTGATATAAAGGTTGGCAGTATCTACTTCGGCACCATCCGAAATAGTATAGGTAACCGTTGGGACATTGCCAGTATATCCGGGTGCCGGAACAAATGTAAAACTGCCATCGGCATTGATAGTTAAGTTGCCTTCGGCCAAAACTATGGTCGTTCCCGGTGTATAAGTGTTGCCCCCCACGGTAATGGAAGTAATGGTTATAGGATCACCGTCGGGGTCTGAATCGTTGCCTAATAAACCGGGGGTATTTTCGTTTATTGAAGTATCAACGAGTGTAGTGTAGCTGTCATTATTGGCGTTTGGTGGCGTGTTTGCTCTAACGGTAATGTATAAATGGGCGTCATCGGTATCTTGTCCGTCACTTATGGTGTATGTGATAACCGGTAAATTCCCGGTATAGCCGTTTGCCGGTACAAAGGTGTAGCTACCATCGGCATTTATGGTTAAATCGCCTTCCGGTAAATGAACAGTTGTTCCGGCAGGATAAGTATTGCCGTTTACAACAAATGAAACAATATTAATTGGGTCGCCGTCCGGATCAGAATCGTTTCCTAAGAGCCCGGGCGCATTTTCATTGGCAGTGGTGTTTTCAAAAATTATGACGTTATCGTCTTGTGCATCCGGCGGTGTGTTGTTATTATTTCCAACTGTGATAGTTAAAGTTGCTGTTGCCGAAGAGGAGCCATCATTGACAGTGTAAGTAATGACGGGAACAGTTCCTGTATAACCTGTTGCAGGGTTAAAGGTGTAACTACCGTCGGCATTTAACACAAAGGTGCCAACACCGGGAATGTTTACCGGAAAACCTGCGGGATAATTGTTGCCGTTGATATTATAACTAATAACTTGTAAAGGGTCGTTGTCGGGGTCGGTGTCATTTGCCAATACACCGGGCGCCCCTTGATTAATAGAAGTATTAACAGGCGTGTTCGCCGTGTCATTTTGGGGTTGAGGCGGCGGTACCATTGAAAAAGCCTCAATTGTAATAATAAAAATCAATAAGAAGGCAAAGTAATGTTTTTTCATAAGGTTTCGTTTAGTGTCCTTTTTGATAAAAATGTTAGTTGTGTTGTTGTTAATCATTCAAATTTAATCTTTTTTTAGATATATTCTGAAAAAAAATATATTTAATTTGAATTTTTGAAAATAGTTTTATTTTTTAAGAAAAATTTTATTTAATAGTTGTAAAATTAACTCGTAAGTCTTTGATACAGTTCGTTTTACAGCTTTTTCTCTGGGTTGTCCAAACTGAAAACGATAAACTTCGGTTGTGTCTTTGGTTGCAAGAGCTATGATACAAGTGCCAAGCGGCGCATCGCTATCGCCTTTGGTTGGTCCGGCGTTACCGGTTGTGGCTACACCAATGTCCGAATGCATTAGTTCTCGCACATTTTCTGCCATGGCGCGGGCTACTTTTTCGTGAACAACAGAGTATTTTTCTATCAGTTTGGCATCAACTTTTAAGACATCTATTTTGATATGAGTATTATAGGCAACAACACCGCCCATTAAAAATTTGGAAGCGCCGGGTATTTGTGCCAATCCGCTCACCAATAAACCGACGGTGCAACTTTCGGCAAAGCTGATGGTCTTACCGGATTCGGTTAATGTTTGGTGAGTAGCAATCGCCAAATCTTCTACTTGCTCCGATAGGGTCAAATCGGGAATAAGTTGTTTGAGTTTTTGTATTTGTTCATCTATGCTGTTTTTCAATTCGTCAAGCTGTTGTCCTTTGGCTGATAATCTTAGGCGAATTCTACCCGGATGTGGTAAATATGCCAGTTTGATGTGTTTGGGTAAATGTTGTTCCCAATCTTTTATTCTATCAGCCAATAAACTTTCGCCAATGCCGAAAACCGTAACGGTTTTGTAATATAAATAAGGTAAATCGAATTTGGCTTTGATTTTAGGTATCGCTTCGTTTTCAAAAATGTGTTTCATTTCGAATGGAACGCCCGGAAGAAAAATGAAAATCCGGTGATTTTTTTCTATCCACATGCCCGGTGCCGTGCCATAATGATTACATAATATTTCGGCTTTTGAAGGTAGATATGATTGCCCTTTATTGTTGTCAGTATACGGATAATTCATTTTAGCAAACATTTGTTTAATGTGTGCTTCTATTTCGGGATGAAAAACAAGTTTGTCATTAAAAAATTCCGTAATGCTTTGTTTGGTTAGATCATCTAATGTCGGGCCTAAACCGCCTGTTACCACAATGATATCTGCTTTGGTGTTTTTTAAAGCCGTTTTGATATCATCGGGTTGATCGGAAATAACTGATATTTTCCGGGTTTCAATTCCTAATTTTTGTAATTGTTGTGACAGCCATTGTGCATTGGTGTTGTTGATTTGTCCAATGAGAATTTCGTCACCTATGTTGATTATTTCAGCGGTCATTATGCATTGTTTTTAAAAGTTAAAATTTTGACAATATCAATAAATTAACCTTATATTTTTGTTAGCTGCTAAAAAAATTACACAAAAATAACATTTTTATTTTAAATATTAAAATTCTTTAAGAATTTAAATTTAGCGCTAATATTAAGTTTAGATGTAACTTTTTGATAGACAAAACTATAAAATAATGGATAAGTTTTTTTTAAAATTGTGTTTTTTATCTTGCTATAAATTGCATTGATTTTTGAGACTGATTTTATCAATATCAGTTTGTAAAATCATCATACGAATGCGTCTGTTATAAACATAATGATAATCTTTTTTCGATATTATTTTTTACTATCTATACCCTTTGGAGAAGACATGGCATCACAACACAGCACCACAGCCGATTTAGCAGCCGGTATAAGTTTAATAGTCTTGTCCCGACGACCTTCGGGAGCAAAGAGCTGGATAAAGAGACCGGCTACTACTACGCCCCCTGCTACCGATAACTTGTAGTTAGTGGTGCATAAACGGATTATATCTACGCCTCGTCCAGATTTTTGTTGACTTTTCGAGTCAACCTATTTCAGGACAAGTCACTTCTCATAATCCTGATTTTTGTTGACTTTTCGAGTCAACCTATTTCAGGACAAGTCACAAGTCACAAGTCACTATCTCCTCATTCCTCACTCCTCATTCCTCACTCCTCATTCCTCACTCCTCATTCCTCAAATTGTTAGTAGAATTATGGTAAGAAGCAACAAATATTCATTAATGTCAAAAGTAAACAATGAAGCGGAATAAATCTTCATTTCATCAATTCCTCATTTCCTCAAAAAACAACATGTATTCAATCGTGCATTTTTTGGATGTGTCAAACCGTCATCTCAATTATTTTAGCTTTTTCAATTTGGCAAATTTCAACAACAACCTTTTTTCACCATTATTTTCAAATCTAATGAGAGCTTTTTGATTAGAACCTTTCCCTTCCAAATCAATAACTTGCCCTTTACCGAACCGGCTGTGTTCTACGCGGTCACCAATTTTTATATTTTGATTATCATGGCCGGTTTTGGGGTCTAAATCTACTATCTTTTTTAAATTTTTAGGCATCGGGTTAGGATTCTTTTTGATTGCCGGCTTTTTGTTATTTTGAAATTTTTTCTTTTCAAAATGTGTTTTTTTAGTTTGTCCGGGTGTTGGCATGTCAAATAAATCACTGTCAAGGAAAGGGTTGCCGGATAAATCAGATGCTTTGTAGTTGAATTCTAAATATTTATCGTCAATTTCGTTAATAAAACGACTGGGTTCGGTATAGTTAAGCTTACCCCAGCGGTAACGCGATTCGGCAAAGGTGATAGTGGCTTTTTTCTCGGCACGGGTCAGTGCGACATAAAACAACCGGCGTTCTTCTTCCAGTTCGGTTCTGGTATTGACCGACATTCCCGAAGGAAAAAGATCTTCTTCCATACCAATTATATATATGTATGGGAATTCTAAACCTTTTGCCATGTGGACGGTCATCAGTGTTACCTTGTTAGGATCATCATCGTTTTTGTCCAAATCGGTAAACAAAGCAACATCTTGTAAATAAGATGTTAAACTAATATCGGCATCGGGTTCTTCTTTTTGAGCATCGATAAAGTCTTGTATGGCATTCATCAATTCCTGAATGTTTTCAACACGACTCAAACCTTCCGGTGTGATGTCTTTGCGATATTCTTGCAGCAAACCGGTGTTTTTGATGATATAATCGGTCAGTTCAAACGCATCTTTTTCTTTGGCGAGCGCTTGAAAACTTCTGATTTTCAAAGCAAATTCTTCCAATTTTCGTTTGGTGCCTTGGTTGAGTTTGATGTCGATTTTAGACACATTTTCAACAATATCAAATAAAGCGACTTTGTAATGGTCGGCCGCTAGTAAAACTTTGTCCATAGTGGTGTTGCCGATACCGCGTGCCGGAAAATTGATAATACGGCGTAAAGCCTCGTCATCTTTAGGATTAACAACCAATCGTAAATAAGCCAAAATATCTTTGATTTCTTTACGTTGATAAAATGATAAACCGCCGTAAATTCTAAATGGAATACCTTTTTTTCGCAAAGCGTCTTCCATTGCGCGCGATTGCGAATTGGTCCTGTAAAGAATGGCAAAGTCTTTCGGTTGTAATTGCAAACGCATTTGATGTTCAAAAATATCCGATGCCACAAAACGCCCTTCTTCGGTATCGGTGTAAGTGCGAATAACTTTGATTTTTTCGCCTTCTTCATTGGCGGTCCAAACAACTTTGGGTAAGCGTTCTTTGTTTTTTTCAATCAGCGAATTGGCTGCCCCGACAATATTTTTGGTAGAACGGTAATTTTGTTCCAATTTGTAAACTTCCGCTTCCGGATAATCCCGTTGAAAATTGAATATATTTTGAATATTTGCCCCGCGAAAACTATAAATACTTTGGGCATCGTCGCCTACAACACACAAGTTGTGATGCCGGTTAGACAGGGCTTTGACAATCAAATATTGCGAGTGGTTGGTATCTTGATACTCATCGACTAAAATGTATTGAAAACGCTGTTGATATTTGGCAAGCACTTCCGGAAAACGGGTTAATAACTCGTTGGTTTTGAGCAATAAATCGTCAAAATCCATAGCGCCGGCTCTAAAGCAACGATCGACATAACGTTGGTAAACATTGCCCATTTCAGGACGTTTGGCATAATAATCGGCTTCCATCAATTCCGGATTGTTAAAATATGCCCGAACAGTTATCAAATTATTTTTAAATTTGGAAATCCGGCTTTGAATTTGCTTGGGTTTATAAATGTCGGAATCTAAGTTCAAGTCTTTAATAACTTGTTTAATCACTTGTAAGCTGTCAGCCGAGTCGTAAATAGTAAAATCGCGCGGATAGCCCAATTTGTCAGCTTCCGAACGTAAAATACGGGCAAAAATGGAATGGAATGTGCCCATCCAAATATTTCTGGCTTCACTTTCGCCTACAATACCGGCAATCCGCTCTTTCATTTCGCGGGCGGCTTTATTGGTAAAGGTTAGTGACAAGATGTTAAACGGGTCGATCCCTTGTTCCATCAAGTAGGCAATACGATAGGTTAAGACGCGCGTTTTACCCGACCCGGCTCCGGCAATAACCATCAGCGGACCTTCTTTATGCATAACCGGTGCCCGTTGGGCGTCATTTAGTTCTTGTAAATAATTGGCTTGACTCATGACGGCAAAATTACATATTTTTTGCCTGTTGAATTTATCTTAGTTTGAAAACTTATTGACATTTTTTGTAATACGTTTTTATGATTAATAACGCAAATGAAGGAATAGTAAATTGTTTTTTAAATTTTACTTCAACAAAGATTACCAAGGGGCAAAACAAGTGAAAGCTAAGTAAACGTGCTATTTTTAATGTTTTTTTGGGACGTTTGCTCTGATTTGCTACATCTTTAAACATTAAAATAATGTTAATTTTAAGATTTTTCTGTTTTTTTATGTCAAAAAATTTATCGTTAAATATTTTTGGCACGGGATTTGTTGTAGTATTGATGTGAGATTTTTTTTCATAGTTGAGTTATTTTGGTTAAGGGAAGGGCCGCTGTAGTCATACAGCGGTCTTTCTTTTTTTCACTATTTTTGTAAAAAACTTTTTTTCTGATGTATGCGCTGGTTGATGGTAATAATTTTTACGCGTCTTGCGAGCGGGTTTTTAATCCCGCATTGCGCCATAAAGCTATTGTTGTATTGTCTAACAACGACGGCATTATCATAGCCAGAAGCAATGAAGCCAAAGCGCTGGGTATTAAAATGGGGACGCCTACTTTTGAGATTAAAGATTTAATAGCGCGTCAAGAAGTGATCGCATTTTCATCCAACTTTGCTCTTTACGGCGATATGTCACGGAGAATGATGCATATTTTTGAAGATTTTACACCGGATATTGAGGTGTATTCTATTGATGAAGCTTTTCTGGATTTTTCCGGTTTTAAACAAATCGATTTAAAACAAACCGGAATCGATTTGCGACGAAAAGTTTTAAAATATATCGGTATTCCGGTCAGTGTAGGTTTTGGTCCGACTAAAACTTTGGCTAAAATTGCCAATAGAATTGCTAAAAAATATATGAAAAACGGTGTTGCCTTGATTGATACTCCTGAAAAAATTGAAAAGGCACTTAAGATGACGCCTATTGATGATGTTTGGGGCATTGGACGTCGTTATACCCGTTTTTTGCAACATCATCAAGTGCAAACCGCTTGGGATTTTACCCGTCTGCCCGATGCGTTTATTCGTAAGAATATGTCGGTCAATGGTTTGCGAACCAAACAAGAGTTACTAGGCACTGTTTGTATTCCAATGGCTTATCATCCCGAGCCGCGTAAAGCCATACGCACAGCCCGTACTTTTGCACAAACCAAATCTAGCTATGACGAACTGGCTGAAGCCATTTCAACTTTTGCGGCTACTTGCGCCCGTAAGCTCCGTGAACAAGGCAGTGCAGCCAATTTGGTGACGGTTTTTATCAGAACCAATAAATTTGATAAAAAAAATCCGTATTATGCCAATAACTTTACACTACAAGTCAATGCGACTTCCAGCAGTATAAACTTGATTAAAGCCGCCAAAACAGCGCTTCAAATTATTTTTAAAAAAGGATTAAACTATAAAAAAGCAGGTGTATTGGTGTCCGGTTTAATTCCCGAAACGCACCGGCAGTTGTCTTTGTTTGATGACCAAAATATTGTTAAACATAAACGTTTAATGCAAACCATAGACCAACTGAATAATAGCGCCGGTGTGAGTGTGGTTAAATTTGCTGCCGAAGGTAACTTCCCTTTGTTGCAAGCCGCCAAAAAACACCCGGCTAGTTCTAATACTATTTGTTGGTATAATGCCAAGCAGTATCAATCTTATGTTTATGTGATAAAAAAATAAAGGCTCTATATCGATTTTGGTGGGTAACAAATAATACCTTAAACAATAATGCCACCCTTTCGGGGTTTCTATGATTCTGTTTTAATGGTTTTATTACAATAATTTCAGCCTTTCGGGCTGCATAAAGAACCCCGAAGGGGTGATATATTTAATAGATTAAACAATAAAAAACCACCATTGAACCCCGAAGGGGTGATATATTTATAGAAAATTTATGACGTTAAAAATCATAAACCCCGAAGGGGTGAAATAATTTGAAAATAAAATAGCCATGATTACATGGTTTTGAACCTGATTTATTATTACCCATACAAAACAACATAGAGCCAAAATAAATCTCTTAATATTTGTAACTTTTATAACTTTTTTTGTTTTTTTATCCAAATTCGTCAAAAAAACGCTTAAAATCACAAAAATTGACGTTTTTAGTGAAATTTTGTTCTTATTTATAAAAAATTTGTTATTTATAATGTGTCTAAATAGTCTTAAAAAATTAATGATAAAATATTTTAGCCGAATTATTTAGCTTTAAAATAAAAAATATTCATTAATTATTGTTTTTTGTTGCATTATCCAAATAAATTTATGTTGGTTTTTGGAATAAAATTGTGTTTTGTAGTTTTGTGAGCGTAATTTAACAAACAACTCAAAATTTAATTTTATGCAGAAGTATTACTTAAAAACAGTGTTTTTATTGGCAATTTTATGTAATTTGTCAATAAATGCACAGCAAAAGGTATTCCCAAAGTTGATGACTTTGGATCAAAATCAAAAATACGGTTTGAATCAAGCCGTAGATTTATTGAAAACGACTTATCAAACAACCAATGATGTTGATTTTGTCGTTTTGAGGCAAGAATCCGATCAAATCGGGATGACGCATGTCAAATTTCAAGAATACTACAAAGGTATTCCGGTAACTTTTGCTCACATTTATGTGCATGCGCGCAATAATCAAATTAAGTCGGTAAATGGCGATTATTTCAATGTGGAAGGACTCAATGTGCAACCGGCATTAGACAAGCAAGCAGCTTTTCAAAGAGCGGTTGCCGAAGTTGGTGCGCGTCATTATATGTGGGAAAATCCGCAAGAAGCCGCTTTAATGAATTATCAAAAACCGGAAGGCGAATTGGTTATTTTACCCGATTTTCAACATAAAAATTCCAAAAGACAAGGCGAAGCTAAATTAGCTTATAAATTTGATATATACGCAACACAACCGGTCAGTAGAGCTTATATATATGTCGATGCAAACACCGGACAAGTTTTGTATAAAGATGCCATTATTCATCATGTGTCTGCCAATGGTGGTGCCGATACCCGGTACAGCGGTCATAAAACCATTAAAACAGACAGTTATAACGGCAGTTACCGTTTGAGA
>JALVEJ010000183.1 GCA_027031025.1 Flavobacteriales bacterium
TCTATTTGTTAATGCTCTCGGTTCTTCATAATGATATGTCCATGTCCCTCCTCCGCCGGAAGCAATAATTGTGTATGCGGGCTTGTTTCGGTCAAGTCTGCGATAAATATTTGACATAAGTCCTTTCACTGCAAGATGCCTTGGAAGATCCTCGAAATTGCCTCCTTCTGGTATAGCTTTCAATTTTTCTGTCGTAGATGGAAGTTGTTTCATAAAATTATGATTTACACAATTTGTATCAATATTTTCAAATGCTTGAAGTACTGTTCTGTGTTGTCCAAAATGAGTGTATTCTGGTCCGATAAACTCTGTTTTAATATCATTTCTTATACCGATAAACAATACCCGCTCTCTTTGCTGGGGAACGCCGAAATCGGCAAAATTGACAAGGTATACTTTTAGTTTATATCCTGTATCTTCAAATCTTTTTTTAATAATTTTAATAGCTTCGCCTTTGTTTGCAGATAAAATCCCTTTTACATTTTCTGCAAGGAAGACTTTCGGCTTAAAATATTCAACATAAGATGCATAACTCTCGTACAGCTTCCCATTTAAATCATCTTTAATGCCTGCCCTTTTCCCTGCCATTGAGAAAGTTACACAGGGAAAACCTCCAAGGAGAACATCATAACCGGTATCTTTAATTTCTTTATAGTCAAACTCTAAAATATTTTTGTTTAAAACATGTGTATTACCGAAATATTTCTTGTTGTGCTCCAAGGTACGACAAGCGTCAGCATTAATATCAACTGCAGAAACTGTTTGAAATTTAAGCTTTTTATATCGACACCCAAGATATTCAAATCCGCCGTGAAAACCAAGATCAAGACCGCCTGCACCGGTAAAAGTTGAAAGAATTTTATACATTACTCTGCTCCACTGAATCGTTTTGTTCCTGCATAATTTATGTTTTTGTAACTTTACAAAAATTTTTGCATACGTGCTTAAAATATAACAAATTGCCATATGCTGCATATTTGTGAGAATTATAACATATATGCAGCGATAAGTCAAGTATAGGATATAGATATCAAATATGCTATAATAGTTTCATATATGATACTTAGTAGGTATGTTATGAAAGATAAAGTAAAACAGCTATTAAAAAGCGAATTGGCAAAACGAGGGCTTAACTACAATCAGCTTGTAGATGCAATGAGGGAAAAAGGATATGAAACTAATGAAAATTCAATCAGAACAAAGCTAAGCCGGGGAACATTTTCAGCAGCATTTTTGATGGAGGTTGCTGATGCGCTTGATTCTGAGATTGTATTCAAGGACAAAAAAGACAAGGATGCATAATGGACAATCTCACTGCTTCCCAGCGTAGAAAAAATATGCAGAGTATCCGTTCAAAAAATACAAAACCAGAAATTATACTCCGTAAGCAGTTGTGGAAATATGGTCTTAGATATAGAATTCACGGGAAAGACATAACAGGGAAGCCTGATATTTATATAAAAGGGAAAAAGGTTGCTGTTTTCGTTGATAGCGATTTTTGGCATGGTAGGCTTTATCAAGAAGGAAAAGCTGTGCCTAAAACAAATCAGGATTACTGGATTCCAAAACTTGAAAGAAACATTGAAAGAGACAAAAAGGTTAATAAAATTCTTCTTGATGAAGGATGGACAGTCATAAGATGTTGGGAGAGTACGTTAAAGAAAAGTCTTCAAGAATGTGCATCTACAATAATGAATATTATAGAAAACAAGAAAAATGAGCTTATTGTTTTATAGATATTTAATAAATTTAACTTAGACATTAATGGAAAACTTTCTTTGCAACTTCAACGGGAAGAAAAAACTCTCTCCCCGCAAACCGGATAAAATACTCCCCTTTTCTCTGCTTTATAGGCAAAAACGAAAGCACCACACCCTCTTTGGGGATTTTCACATCATGCAGATACTCTATGGCAATACGGAGTATATCTTCCTTACTGTATTGTTCATAATGGGTTCCCTCACTGTTAAGTGTGCGAAGCATTTGAATGAAAATCTGCTCCCGCCTCTTTTTGGAAGTACCAGGGCTTTTCAGTGTGACGGTTTTTGGAATATTCTTCTTCGTTGACAATACAAGTGATGTGGCGTATTTGCGATTGTAGAAGGAGATAAAGCCGCTTAACGTATTTCGTTGACCGGGAAGGCACCAGAGATAACCGTCTAATACTGTTTGATTGGGCTTGGTTGCTCTGCAGAGACTGCAATATTGCAGAAATTTAACTGCCGGAGTGAGCGATAACCTGACGGTTCTAATTGTTATTTTTCCTGCGGTATGTTTCTGATCAAGGAAATGGTAGTAGTTGTGAATTATCTGAAAGAAGGGATCGCTTTGATCAAAAGCGCCAAGATAGCGCTCTATCATATCAAGATTGGCATATATGTCCTGTATTTTCGGATCTCTTTTAATTAACCCTTCGGATTCAAAGAAGTGCATAGCCGTCAGATATTTTCTTGTATGTGCGACTGAAAAATGGTTGAGCATATGCTCGAATGAGGGGAAACGTTGACAGTTCTCCATAAACAGATCAATCTCCTGAAAGAATGAAAAGAAATAAAGGATTCGGTGCG
>JALVEJ010000184.1 GCA_027031025.1 Flavobacteriales bacterium
CGGTTTTAAGCCGGCTTGACTGATAGCCAAAATGGTAGCAATATAAGTATTTGCCGGCACGATGATTTCATCACCGGCTTGTAGTTTACCTAAAATTTTGTAAGCTTCTAAAATCAGACGAATGGCGTCTAATCCGTTACCGGTACCTATGGCGTATGTCGTTCCGCAATAACCGGCAAAATCCGTTTCAAATTGTTGAACTTCTTTACCGAGAATATAATATCCTGATGACAAAAATTGGTCGAATTTTTGATGAAATTGTTTTTCATAAGGCGCATTGAGTGTTTTCAGGTTTAAAAATTCGATCATTGCAAAATATTTTTTAGCCGATCATAATTCCGGCAGTCAATTTTAAAAAATAATTGATTGACCAATTGACAGCCAAAGCTCTCTTTCCAATAAACTAAATTTTTATTCAAATTATTGTGTAAAACGGCAGAAGTTCCAAAACTAATATAGGCGTATTGGTTAAATTGTTTTACCAATTCGTATGTTAAAAATTCGACAGCTTGCCGGCTCTCGGGCGTGTTAATAGCATGAATATATTGAAAATGAGCGGCTTGGTTGATAAAATACACCAAAGCTCCGGCTAATATCTGCGTATTCTGATTAACAGTGAACAATTTAATTTGCTTGGGAAATCTTTGAGTTAATGTTGTAATTTCTTGTAAAGTATGAACAGGGGTTGTTTCATAGCGTTGTTGCAGGTTTTTTTCAACTATTTGCCAAAATTCCGGTAATTTGTCGATATCATCGTTTATCTGGTAATCCAATTTCAATAGTTTTTTATAATTTTTTCGGCGATTTTGATTTGGCAACATGTTATTGCGTTGATCAATGATAAAAAAAGGCTTTATTTGCGTAATCTCTGCACCTGTTTTATGGTAAATATAGGCACAACTTTCATCTGTAACCGGTTGAAAAACAAAAGGTATGGCATGGATATTAAGAAAGTTGATATGTCGTTTTGATAAATAAGCCAATACATAAGAAATGATGGCAATTTTTCGTTCAAGTTTTAGTTTTTTTTGAAAAATAAAATTGCTGTAAGTCAGTCCTTTATGTGAAAAAATCTCATTACCGACGCGATGTGCCGGTAAAACCGCCCGTAATTTTAAATCCTCATAAATCATCAATGAAAAATCATCAAATCTGTCGGCATGATAGTCCATATAATCACGTTGGTGTAAAAACGTGCCGTTTGATGAGCGCTTGATTAAATCGTCCCAATCGGCTTTGAGTCCGGTATGGTATTTTTTGATGGTGTAAATCATTAGATGTTGTTTATCAACAAGTTATTAAATTCTTTTTGTATCTTTTCTAGAGGTTCTTGATAACAAATTTTTAATTGTTGTATCAACATTTTAACAATTTTATCTCTATTATAATCAATTCCGGTTATTTGTTTCATCGATACCGCCTTGGGCAAATTTACAAAATCGGTTTGATTCACATTCAATCCGATACCGATAATACTTTGCAACCATTTTTGTCCCATAATTTTATTTTCGATTAAAATACCGGCTATTTTTTTACCTTCTGCCAAAATGTCGTTAGGTAATTTGATTTGAACTTCCGGAATGTTAAATTTTTGCAAAACTTTGACTATGGATACTGCCACTATTTGGTTGAGTCGGGTTTGTTGTGCCAAGTCAATATCCGGTTGTAGAAAAATACTAATCAAAATATTCTTGCAACATTCTGATTGCCAAATATTTGTATGCTGACCGCGGCCATCGGTTTGAACATCGGCAATGACATAAAAAAAATTGGAAATTTTATGTGTTTCGGCGTAACTTTTTAAGAAGTCATTCGTCGATGTAATGGTATCAAATTTGATGTAATCCATATTAAATAAATAACTTATTTTTGCAAATAGAACAAATACGAATATATGACAAAAACCCTAAAAACCGATACATTAATAAATAAAATTATCGAAGGTATAGAAGAAGTTAAAGGACAAAATACCACCATTATTGATTTGCGTAATATAGACAATGCCGTGGCAAAGTATTTTATCATTGCTGATGGTACTTCAAATACGCAAGTAAATGCCATTGCTGATTCAATCAAAAAAACGGTCAGCAAAGCCCTTCAACAAAAACCTTGGCATATAGAAGGTGAGGAAAATTCAGAATGGATTTTAATGGATTATGTTGATGTTGTGGCGCATATCATGCAAAAACCGGTCCGCGAATACTATAATTTGGAAGAACTTTGGGGTGATGCCAAGGTGATGAGTCTAAAAAATGAATCTTAAAATGATGATAACTTATGAGTAAACAAGATAAAAATATACCAACAGGAAAACATAAACCCTCTAAAAATACTAACCCAAACAAATCGCCCTTTAAATTTAACGTTTTTTGGATTTATATGGCTATATCCATTGCCATCTTTATGGTAATGATGAATAGTAATAGCAGTAGTGACGATAAGGTGTTGAGTTACAACGAGTTTGAGGACATGTTGGAACAAGGAAAAGTCAAAGAAGTCGTCATTGAAAACAAGCATATAGCCAATGTTTTTGTAACTGATAAAGCC
>JALVEJ010000185.1 GCA_027031025.1 Flavobacteriales bacterium
TGGTGTAAACTGGATTCAAGCCGTTCAATATTGTAACTGGCGAACCGACAGAGTCAATGAAACTTTACTCTACAAATCCGGTAAACTCAGCAGAGAAGCTTTGGAACACCCCAATGCAGACGAATTATTTAGTACCGAAACTTATTTAACTTCACCGGAGTTAGCCTTTGGTGGCAATACCGACTTGTATAATCCCAGAAAAAAGAAAAGAAAAAATGACACGTTATTGAATGTCGTTAACAGAAGTTCCGGAATTATTTTACCGGCTTACCGGTTGCCTACCGAAGTAGAATGGGAATATGCAGCCAAAGCCGATATTGGATTGCGCGAATATAATACTTTAAAAGGTCGAAAAATCTATCCTTGGAAAGGAAGCACAACAAGAAACTTGAAAAAAGGTAAAAATAGAGGTAAAGAATTGGCAAACTTTAAAATTGATGATGGTAATTATGACGGGTTAGCCGGATGGTCTGACGATGCAGCAGATATCACATCACCGGTTAAAACTTATCCGCCTAACGACTTTGGTTTGTATGATATGGCAGGCAATGTTAATGAATGGGTGGCCGATGTTTACCGTCAAATTATAGATGATGAAGCCAATGATTTCAACTATTACAGAGGAAATATTTATACCAAACAAGCTTTTGATGAAAATGGCGAGTTAATTATTATCACCACTGATTCTATTCCTATGGATACTTTACCTAACGGAAAAATAATCGTTAGCCAATTACCCGGTTCTCCCGGCAAGAAAAAAGTTGATGATAATGAATTGTATTTGAGACAAAATTTTGATAGAGCTGACAATAGAGATTATCGAGATGGTGATATTGAATCTTCTAGAAATTATTTAAAAGAGAAAGAAGATGTTGATGCAGATCCTTCTTTAAGAATGTATAATGCGCCGGTTCATGAAGTCTATGCCGACTCAACGGCTATGGTTAAAAACTACGATAAATCCAACAACCGTTCAACCTTAATTGATAACCAAGTCCGTGTAATAAAAGGTGGTTCTTGGAGAGACCGTGCTTATTGGTTAGATCCTGCGCAACGTCGTTTTTATCCGCAGTATTTATCTAGAAATGATATTGGTTTCCGTTGTGCCATGTCGCGCGTAGGAACCAAGTCTATTAACAAAGCTTATAGAAGACCGGTTAATTAATTTGTCTTAAAATATTTAAAAAAGTCGGAGCTTTGCTCCGGCTTTTATTTTTTTAATCAACATTATTTGTTTTTGTCTTACCTTTGCAAAAAAATTAATTTATGAGTAAAAAGTTAGTTATCGTCGAGTCACCAGCGAAAGCCAAAACAATTAAAAAGTTTTTGGGTAAGGAATATGAAGTAGCGTCAAGTTACGGCCATATTGCTGATTTACCTTCAAAAGAAATAGGAATAGATTTAGAAACTTTTACCCCAAAATATATCGTTTCTAAGGATAAAAAAGAAGTGATTAAAAAGTTAAAAAAACTATCCAAAGATGCCGATGAAATCTTATTGGCAAGTGATGAGGACCGTGAGGGAGAAGCTATTGCTTGGCATTTAAAAAATCAGTTGAAACTGAAAGATGATAATACTAACAGAATTGTTTTTCATGAAATAACGGAATCAGCCATTAAAAATGCGATTCAAAATCCACGAGATATCAATTATAATTTAGTTGATGCACAACAAGCCCGTCGTTTGTTAGACCGGTTGGTTGGTTATGAATTGTCGCCGGTTTTGTGGCGTAAAGTCAAACGAGGTTTATCTGCCGGACGGGTACAATCTGTTGCTGTAAGACTTATCGTAGACAGAGAAAATGAAATACGGTCACACAAGCCAAAAAGTTCGTATAAAATTATCGGAAATTTTTCTAATCACGAACAACACAGTTTTAATGCCGGATTGGACAAAGAATTTAAGCAAGAAGCAGCAGTTGAAAATTTTTTAAAAGAACTTAATGGTGCAACTTTTACAGTGGCTGATGTTGCCACCAAAGCGGCTAAGAAAACTCCGGCACCACCATTTACCACATCAACTTTGCAACAAGATGCTGCCAGAAAATTGGGTTTTAGTGTTTCCAAAACCATGATGCTGGCACAAAAGCTCTACGAAAACGGATTTATAACCTATATGCGTACCGATAGCGTTAATTTATCCAAAGATGCTAAAAATCAGGCAGTTGAAGTGATTACGGAAACTTTTGGCAAGCAATATAGTAAACCACGTAATTATAAAACCAAATCAAAAGGCGCACAAGAAGCACACGAAGCCATTCGACCGACGGTCATATCGCGCCAATCATTGAATATAGATTTTGATTCAAACCGCCTATATGATTTAATATGGAAAAGAACCGTGGCATCACAAATGGCTGATGCAAAAATTGATAGAACAACTGTCAAAATTGAAAATAATAAAAACAGCCATTTATTTACGGCTAAAGGTGAAGTTATTGTTTTTGATGGTTTCTTAAAATTGTATCAAGAGTCCAAAGAAGGGCAAGAGGAGCAGGAATACAAAGGACAATTGCCAAAATTGCAAAAAGGCGAGATATTAAAAGAAAATTATATTGAAGCCATACAAAAATTTTCACGCCCGCCCGCCCGCTACAACGAAGCCGCATTAGTCAAAAAAATGGAAGAACTCGGTATAGGACGGCCTTCTACTTATGCACCTACCATTTCGACCATTCAAAAACGCGGCTACGTTGAGAAAAAAAATATTGAGCCGAAAGAACGCAAATTAACCAAATGGGTGTTAGAAAATGGCGTTATATCTAAAAAAACTTTGGTTGAAAAATACGGCAATGAAAAAAACAAACTCGTTCCGACAGACATCGGTATTGTAGTAAATGACTTCTTAACCCAAAATTTTGACCGGATTTTAGATTATAATTTTACAGCAAAAATAGAAGAAGAGCTTGATAAAATTGCCGAAGGTGAAAAACCTTGGAAAGATACTTTAAAAGAATTTTACAAAGAGTTTCATCCTATAGTTGAAGATGTAGCCAAAAATGCCGTTCGTGCCAGAGGCGAACGTTTGTTGGGGGTTGACCCTAAAACCGGTAAAAATGTTTATGTTAAAATAGGACAATACGGACCTCTGGTTCAAATAGGAGAGTCTAATGAAGAAGAAAAACCTTTGTTTGCCGGTGCACCGCAAGGTGTGAGCCTTAATGAAATAACTTTGGAGCAAGCGCTCAGTATGTTTAGCTTTCCTAAAAATATCGGGCAGTATGACGGTAAAGATGTGGTCATTGCCACCGGAAGATACGGCCCATACATTATATATAATAACAAATTCATTTCCATCCCCAAAAATATCGACCCTTTAAGTATTGCATTAGAACAAGCTGTTGATTTAATACAAAAGAAACTAAAAGCCGACGAACCCATTGCTACTTATGATGGCAAACCGGTGTTTAAAGGTAAAGGGCGTTTTGGTCCGTTTATCAAATGGAATGATTTATTTATCAATGTACCTAAAAAATACGATTTTGACCATTTATCCGAACAAGATATTGTCGAGTTGATTGAAAACAAACTTAAAAAAGAGAAAGAAAAAATGATAAAAGTTTGGGAAGACGAAGGTATTTCATTACAAAAAGGCAAATGGGGCCGATTGGTTGTGGTCAAAGGTAAAAAGAAAGTCATGTTACCCAAAGGCACCGATCCGGAAAGTATTACTTTGGAAGTGGCAAAAATGAATCTAAAATAATATGTTACGGGATTTTTTAAGCCCATTATCTGATCATTTTGATTTTAAAACCGGTAGAGAATATGGTCATATCGGGGGGATGATACAGCCTCATACGGTTGATTATTTCCCGGATGTTGAAAACACCGATTTGGTAATTATCGGTGTAAATGAAGAACGCCATGTTATTGATAATGAAGGAACCGCATTAGCGCCGGATGCCATCAGACAAGCTTTTTACAGACTTTTTCCCGGAGAATGGGATATCCAAATGTCCGATTTGGGAAATTTGCGTCTCGGTAATACACCGGAAGAGACTTATGATAATTTACAGTCGGTTGTCAGCGCTTTGCCAAAAGATATTGCTATAATTATCTTAGGCGGTAGTCAAGATATAACACTAGGATTAACAAAATTTTATGACCAAAACAATAAAACCTATAATCTTGGCGTTATAGATGCGTTTATTGATAGTTCTTTGACAGATTCGGAAATAGACAATGCAAATTATTTGACCGGAATTATTGGCAATAACGAAAGTTTTTTGCAAAATCTTAGTGTTTTCGGTGTCCAAAGTTTCTTTAATCATCCTTCAAAATTTAAAATTTTTGATCAATTATTTATCGATTATTTTAAGTTGGGAGAGTTAAAACAACAGATCAATGAAGCCGAACCGGAATTAAGGGAAGCACATATCGTCAGTTTAGATGTCAGAAGTGTCAAATTTGCTGATATGCCGGCGCAAAAGACAGGTATGCCCAATGGTTTTGACGGCATTGAAATATGCCAATTAGCTCGTTTATCGGGCATTGCGCCCGTAAACAAATTTTTTGGTATTTTTGAATACAATCCGCTATTAGACAAGCGATTAACAGGAACCAACTTGATAGCGCAGATGTTATGGTATTATGTCGAAGGAAAAAATAAAAGTCAACCGGATTATCCTTTAATACCTAAGCAGGAATTGTTAAAATTCTATGTTGAAAATGATTTGCTTAATCTTATTTTTTACAAAAACCCTAAAACCAATAGATGGTGGGTTGAGATGAATCAATTTTTAGCAGATAACAGATTAATATCTTGTTCTGAACAGGACTATCAACAAGCTCTAAACGGGAAAATTTCCCAAAGATTATACAGAATTGTAAACAAAGTGACTGTTTAAACATATAAAAATCACAAGAATCAGACCGGATTAATAAAAAAATAATTATATTTGAATGATAATGTTTAATTATTGTTGAAATATTCGATTTATAAATATTAATTAAAAATTTTTGTTTTTGAATATATTTTATTTTTATATTTGTGCGCTGAAATTATATATTGTAATAACACAATTAAATTTAACATATTTATGAAAAAACTTATAGCTTTTTCCGCTATCATTGCTACATTATTAACAGGATGTGGAAATAACTACCAGAGAGGAGAGATTGTCGGCGTTAAAGGGCATTCTTGGCATCCCTATCAACCTTACGGTATGAGTTTGATACCCGGAGGTGCTTTTGTTATGGGTAAGCAAAATGAAGATAAAGCTTATGCTTTAAATGCGCCTACCAGAACCGTTACCGTTCGCGCCTTCTATATGGATGAAACGGAAATTACAAATGCCGAATATCGTGAATTTGTAAATTATGTTCGGGATTCCATCATCCGGTATCGATTAGCGGTTTTAGCAGAAGAAATGGAAGCAACACCTAAAAAAGGTATAGGTAAATATATGTTCAAATCTTTAGATACGGTAAAAAATGCCTATAACAAATATATGATGAATACTTATGGCAGTTTGAGTAATCCTGATGATGAAAATGCCGGTAAAGTTTTGAATTGGAAAGTGCCTTTGATCTTTAATGTTAATAAATTTCCGGATGAATACTATGCCGAAGTCATGGACTCTATGTATTTGCCTATTGAAGAAACCGGTGATGCCGAACGCATGTTCGATGTTAATAAATTCGTCTATAAATTGCGTCGTTATGATACGGGTGAAGCTGCCCGTAAAGGCGAAAAACGTTCGCAACACATTAAAGATACGGTTATTAAAGTTTATCCAGACACAACAGTATGGGTTAAAGATTTTATGTATGCCTATAACGAGCCAATGCATGACGACTATTTTTGGCATGACGCTTACAGCGATTATCCAGTAGTTGGTGTAAATTGGTATCAAGCAACTGCTTTTGCCGATTATAGAACCAAAAAAATGACTTGGTTTTTAAGAAGTAAAAAACGCGCGCCTTTACATCATTTCCGTTTGCCTACCGAAGCTGAATGGGAGTATGCAGCACGCGGTGGCATGGAAGGCAATGATTATCCTTGGGGTGGCCCTTATACCATGAACGAGCAAGGTTGTTTCTTGGCAAATTTTAAACCTTTAAGAGGAGACTACGGGTCAGACCAAGCAGTGTTTACAGCTCGTGCCAAATCTTATAATCCGAATGGCTATAACCTGTATAATATGGCAGGTAATGTAGCAGAATGGACCAATTCGTCTTATTATCCGGATTCTTATTATTTTGGTGCTTCTTTTAATCCGACAACCGATGCTTATGACAATAAGCGTAAAATTATAAGAGGCGGCTCTTGGAAAGATGTTAAATATTTTATCCAAGTGCATTCCAGAGCATACGAATATGCTGATACTGCCCGCAGTTATATCGGCTTTAGATGTGTGCAAGATTTTATGGGTGTCAATGCTAGAAAATTAGCCCGTAAAGGTCAACATTAATTAACAAACAAACAATAATCTACTAATTACTAACTTAAAAACTTATTATTATGGCAACAGGAAAATTCATGACAAAAAAACAAGTGTTTCATATGGTATATAGCATTGGTGCTGCTATAGTTATCTTGGGAGCAATGTTTAAAATCTTACATATGGGCTTTGGACCTTTTACCGGTGACTCATTATTAATGGCCGGTTTGATTACGGAAGCACTTGTGTTTTTTATTTCAGCTTTTGAAAGACAAGAAGATGACTTGGATTGGTCTTTGGTTTATCCCGAACTAGCCGGTGGTGCACCGCGCAAAAGAAAAGATAAAACCGAAGCGGAATTGGAAGCTCGTTTATCAGAAAAATTAGATAAAATGTTGCAAGAAGCACAGTTGGATTCTAATTTGATGAAAAGCTTGGGTGAAAGCATCAACAAGTTGCACGAAGCGGCAAAAAGTATGGATGTTGTTACCGATGCTGCCGGTTCCACTAGAAAATATGCCGAAGAATTAGCCATGGCTTCGCAACAATTGGAAAACTTAAATTCGCTTTATAAAGTGCAATTGGAAAGTGTTAATAAAAATGCAACTGCCAACGAAGAAACAGCTGCTTATGCTGAGCAATTAAAAGATAATATGGCCAGACTTAAAGACAATTTAGCCAGCTTAAACGATGTTTACGGTGGTATGCTTTCAGCCATGAATGTTAAAAAATAGTAGACTTGTTTTGTTTTACTAATCTTTATTTAATCGATTTATTAACTAAAAAAATATTACATAATGGCAGGAGGTAAATTATCAGCTAGACAGAAAATGATCAATTTGATGTATTTGGTCTTTATAGCTATGATGGCGCTGCAAATGTCCAAAAAAGTACTTTCGGCTTTTGGAACATCAGCGGAAGATATTGAGTCACAAGCTAAAATGAAGACCAAATCAAATCAATATTTGCTCAAAAATTTACAGCAAAAAGCAAAAGAACAACCCGGAAAATACGCTCAAAAAAGTCAATTGGCAAATGAGATTGAGAATAAAACTGCACAATTTGCAGCTTATTTAAATAAAATTAAAGATACTATTCTCAAAATTGAATTTAAAGGTAAAGTTCCACCAAAAGATAAATTGGATTACGAGTTGCTTTCAGGTACCGCAACAGTAGATAATTTGTTTTTCAAAAAAGGCAAATCTACGCCTTTAGGAAATGAATTTAAAAGTAAAATAGAAGCCTATAGAGATTATCTTTTAAATCTTAAAATAGATGGCAAACCTTTGTCAGCCGAAATGAAAAATAACATCATGCAACGTTTTAATACGGATGATATTAAACATGGCAAAAAAGGCAAACGCATTGAACCTTGGTTAATGGCAAACTTTGAAGGTTTTCCTACCGTGGCTACATTATTTAAGTTGGAAAACTATGTTAATAAATCTAAAGTAACCGAAAATGAGATTTTATCCAATATGTTAAGAGGTCAAATGGCTTCTGACGTATCAGTAACTAATTATGAACCGGTTGTTGTTTTGGATAAATCTGCTTACTTCCCGGGTGAAAAAGTAACCGGAAAAGTCGCTTTGGGTCGTGTGGACAGCACTATGAGTTTTAAAGAAGTTATTTTGAATGGTAAACCCGTTCCCAAAGAACAATTGACAAGTGGTTATGTGCATTTGAATATGCCTGCCGGAAACGTAGGCGAAAAAGAAGTTAAAGGTGAAATTGTTTTTAATGAAAATAATAAAGATGTTAAGTTACCTTTTATTGTTAAATATGCCGTTATTCCGGTTCCTAACAGTGCCGTTATTTCTGCTGATAAAATGAATGTCGTATATCGAGGTGTTGACAACCCGATGTCTATCTCAATTCCCGGTGTTCCTGACAACAAGGTTTCCGTTTCGGCTCCTGGTCTTAGAAAAGTTGGTTCCGGTAAATATGTCATGAACGTAACCAAATATAAAGGTAAAACCGTTCAAATTAAGGTTTCCGGTAAAGTCAATGGTAAAACCGTTACCGATAGTAAAACATTCAGAGTTAAAAACATTCCGCCACCGGTTGGAACGGTTCGTGGAGAAAGCGGCGTGATTAAAATGCCCAAACGTAATTTAGGCTTATCAACCATAGGTGCCGAATTACCTGATTTTGATTTTGATGTTAAATTAGGTGTCAGAAGTTTTGACTTTAAAGTCCCCGGACAACCGACATTACGTGTCAATGGCACCCATTTGGATGCCAAAGCCAAACAATTATTACGTCGGGTAAAACGCGGACAAAACGTTCAAATTTATAACATCAAAGCTTATTTAAAAGGTAATTCAGGTTATCCGATTAAAAAAGTTTCGCCTGTGATTATTGAAATCATCAATTAATATTTGAATAACAAGGGTTAAACCCAAGAAGAATTTTAAACAATTTCAAATGAAAAAAGTATTTTTAATTTTTGCGTTCATATTTTTTGCAAATGCAAGTTTTGCACAATTTAATATCTTAAATGCAAAAGATCCATCCGAAATAGGCTTAAAAAATAAGGAGCAACAAAAAATGGATTTTAGCTTGCCTTTGCCATATCCATATACCGAAGATAGAGATGTTCTATGGGGTAAACAAGTTTGGGAAAGGATTGACTTGGACGAGCGTTTTAACTTGCCTTTGTATTATCCAACAGATACCTTGGCTTCTATGCCGAATGTGCGTTCCTTGTTTGATGCTTTATATACGGGTATTAAATCCGGTAAAATTACAAAAGTATATGCCGATTCTTATTTTACCCAAAAATTAAGTTTGGATGAAATTAAAGAGCGTATGATTGCGGTTGATACTACCGATGCCGGTATTGATCAGTTAGCGGACGAAGGGAAAGTAGATGCGCAATTTATCAATGTCTTTCATGTCAATTCAGAAACTATTGAAGAATTCCATTTTAGAGGTATTTGGTATTTCGATGCCAAATATGGAGAGTTAAAATACCGTTTGCTTGGTATTGCACCTGTTGCAGTTGATCCCAAAGGTATGGCAGCCGGTGTATCGCCTGATTTAGTTGAAGTGTTTTGGGTTTTTTACCCCGACGCACGCCTTACTTTGCATGATTATTACGCTTTTAACCCACGAAATACCATGCGTCCCATTGATTACGATCACTTGTTAAATGCCCGTCGTTTTAGTGGTGTGATTTACAAAGAGGACAATGTGTATGGCGACCGCGAAATTAAAGAGTATATTCATGATAATGCTTTGAGGCAATTGTTAGAGTCTCAACGCATCAAAGAAAAAATTCGTGAATACGAAGAAGATATGTGGAATTATTAAATACTTTTTTCATCACAAATTTTACATCCATCCTAATTTTAGGGTGGATGTTTTTTTGTATTGTAGAGCTTTGTGTGATATTATTTTATTATTTTTGTCCTAAACCAATATGTGATGAAAGACAAATTACAACTGATAAAAAACCGGTTTGACGAAGTCTCGGATTTAATTATTCAACCCGATATTATTTCCGATCAAAAACGCTATATTGCTATTAACAAAGAGTATAAAGATTTGGAAAAGTTGATGGCAAAAATCAAAGAATATGAAGCTTTGGAAGATGCGATAACCGAAGCAAAAGATATATTAGCTTCCGAATCTGACCCTGAAATGATTGAAATGGCTAAAATGGAACTGGACGAGGCACAAAAACGCTTACCAGAAATAGAAGAGGAAATTAAATTGATGTTAATTCCCAAAGATCCGGAAGATGCTAAAAATGTCATTGTTGAAATAAGAGCCGGAACGGGTGGAGATGAAGCCAGTATCTTTGCCGGTGATTTATATAGAATGTATACCAAATATGCCGATAAAAAAGGCTGGAAAACAGAAATTGTGGATTATAACGAAGGGACATCGGGTGGGTTTAAAGAAATGATTTTTAAGATTACCGGTGATGATGTCTATGGGACTATGAAATATGAAGCCGGCGTGCATCGTGTGCAGCGTGTGCCGCAAACCGAAACGCAAGGTCGTGTGCATACGTCTGCTGCTACTGTCATGGTATTGCCCGAAGCCGAAGAATTTGACATTGAAATCAATCCTAATGATATAAGAAAAGATTTATTTATGTCGTCGGGTCCGGGAGGACAGTCGGTTAATACAACCTACTCAGCAGTCCGGTTAACCCATATTCCTACCGGTATTGTAGCACAATGTCAAGACCAAAAATCCCAACACAAAAATTATGAAAAAGCCCTTGGGGTTTTAAGATCAAGACTTTATGAAATAGAATTGAAAAAACGCCAAGAAGCCGATGCGCAGTTTAGAAAATCTATGGTGTCCAGTGGTGACCGTTCTGCTAAGATTCGCACATATAACTATCCGCAAGGTAGGGTTACCGACCATAGAATTAACCTGACGTTGTATGATTTGCAAAACATCATCAACGGTGAACTCGATAAAATAATCGATGCGCTACGTTTGGCTGATAATACCGAAAAACTCAAAGCCGCCGGTGAACAACTCTAAATTATGTCTGGACTTCGTCTTACAGACCAAATCGGTCAAAGTATTGCTTTAAACGAACATCCGAAACAGATTGTATCTTTGGTGCCATCTATAACGTATTTGTTATATAAACTAGGTTTAGACGAGGAAGTATCCGGTATAACACGTTTTTGTAAATTGCCGGCTCATTGGAAAAAGCAAAAATCTATCGTAGGCGGCACCAAACAAGTCAAATATGATAGAATTGCCCAACTCAATCCCGGTATTATATTAACGAACAAAGAAGAGAATACCAAAGAAATGGTAGACAAATTACTGCAAATAGCACCGGTTTACGTGTCAGATGTTAAAAATTTAGATGATAACGCACAATTTATTACCGATTTAGGCAAAATTTTTCAAAAGGAAGATATGGCCAAAAAACTTATTCAAGATATCCGGCAAGCTGAAATGCGTTTAAATCCAACAAAACGCCTTAAAGCCGCCTATTTTATATGGAAAAAACCTTGGATGACCATTGGCGGCGATACTTTTATCAGTAAAATGATGCAATTGGCAGGTTTTGACAATGTTTTTGCCGGTAAAAAACGTTATCCGGTAGTGGATATGAAACAATTGGAAGATGCTAATCCGGCGCTTATTTTGTTGTCATCAGAACCTTATCCTTTTAAAGAAATTGAACAAAAAGAACTACAAATGCAATTTCCAAACGCCTGTGTGCTTTTAGTGGAAGGGGAGCCTTTTACGTGGTTTGGTGCCTATCCGCTGGAAGCTTTTGCGTATTTTCAATCCTTACAAAACCAACTTAATTTATGCATACCAAAGAAGAAAAGTTAACAGCCATTGGTCGTTTGTTAGACATCATGGACGATTTGCGACAAGGCTGTCCTTGGGACAAAAAACAAACTAATGACAGCTTGCGGCACTTGACTATTGAAGAAGTGTATGAACTGGCTGATGCCATTTTGGAAAATGATACCGAAAATATCAAAAAGGAACTGGGCGACTTATTACTACATATCGTTTTTTATGCAAAGATTGGTTCGGAAACAGGTGATTTTGATATTGCCGATGTCGCAAATGCCATTAGCGAAAAATTGATTTACCGCCATCCGCATATCTATGGCGATGTCAAAGTCAAAGATGAAAAAGAAGTCAAAGAAAACTGGGAAAAACTCAAACTTAAAGAAGGGAAGAAATCGGTTTTGGAAGGTGTTCCTAAATCTTTACCAGCCATGGTAAAAGCTATGCGCATTCAAGAAAAAGCAAAAGGTGTAGGCTTTGATTGGGACCATGCTGAGCAAGTTTGGGAAAAGGTTCAAGAAGAGTTAAAAGAATTTAGAGCGGAGGTTGCCCAAAACAATCGTGAAAGAATGATGGAAGAATTTGGTGATGTATTATTTGCTTTGATTAATTATGCCCGTTTTCTTGGCATTAACCCTGAAACGGCATTAGAAAAAACCAATAAAAAATTTATCAAAAGATTTCAATATCTCGAAGAGAAAGCCAAAAAGGAAGGCAAAGACTTGAAAAATATGAGTTTGGATGAAATGGAGGCTTATTGGAATGAAGCTAAAAAGTAATCAACTATGTTTATGCGACGCTATTTGACCGTTTTTCTTTTGTTTGGGACATTATGGTTATCTTTGGCCCAAAATCATCAGGTTGATAGCTTGTTAAATTATATAGTAACACAAAAAATTGTTGATAATAATAGGCTCAATCAGTTATTGTATAATATCAAAAAGGATTCGGTGCAGATTAAACATTTGGCTGAATTAAGTCGTGAAAGACATTTTCCGGAAGGTGAAATCTTTGCTTACAATATGCTGGGCAAATTGTACCGGATTAATGCGAACTATCCAAAAGCTATTTATTATCACCAAAAAGCTTATGAATTGGCTAAGCAAATTGGTGATTTATACAATCAGATTTACAGTTTGAATATGCAAGGGGTGGTATACCGGCGTATGGATGCTGTTAAATCTGCTTTGGAATATCATAATAAAGCCCTTAATTTGGCAATGACTATTCCTGTAAAAGATAAAGAGATTTGGGAAAATATTGCCATTTCACACAATAGTATCGGAAATATTTATTTGTTGCTTCAACGCGATGATATGGCTCTAAAACATTTTTTAGAAGCATTAAAAATTGAACAAAAATATCAGAATCTTTTGGGTTTGGCTATCAATTATCAAAATATCGGTTCTATTTATGAACGTAAGGGTGATTATGATAAAGCTTTGGCATATTATCAAAAATCATTGCGCTATAATGAACAAATTCATTCTAAAGTAGGCAAAATTATTTGCAATACTAGTATCGGTAATTTATTTTTAAAAAAAGGAGAAATACGTCGAGCTATCGGCATTATCAAGCCTAATTTGGAATTAGCAAAGCACTTGGGCGATGCTTATTACATTGCCGACATTTATGTCAATTTAGGAAAAGCTTATTTGCAAAATGGTGAATTTAACAAAGCGGAACAAAATTTACTTAAAGCTTTAAAAATAGCCTTGGATAAAAAAATACCTTCAGTAGCACAGGAAGCTTATAAAGAATTTTCCATTTTAAAAGAGAAACAAGGAAAGTTCAAAGATGCTTTATTTTATCATAAAAAATTTAATGAAAAACAAAATGAAATCTTAAATGAAAAAAACAGACAATTGGTTGCTGATGTAATTATCAAACAAATTAAGCTTGAAAACAAACAAAAGATGGCAGCCTTGGGAGAAGAAAATTTAATTGTCAAGAAAAAGTTAAACCGAACGCAAAAATCTTTTTACTACACATTGCTTTTCTTATTATTTACAATTATTTTAGGTAGTATTTTTTATAAACAACGGCAGTTGAACAATGAACGGAAGTTGATGAATTTGGAACAAAATTTATTGCGTGCACAAATGAATCCGCATTTTATTTTCAATTCGTTGAACTCGTTGAAAATGTTTATTATTCAACAAAAACCCAAAGAAGCCGTTGTTTATTTGAGCACATTTTCCAAATTGGTCAGGACTATTTTACAATCTACCATTGATAAAGAAATCAGTTTGAAAAAAGAAATTGAAACACTCAAAATGTATGTGTCTATTGAAAATACGCGCTTTTCAGACAAAATTAATTTTGAAATCAATGTGTCGGATGAGCTGGATTTGGAAGCTTTGAAAATTCCCCCGCTTCTAACTCAACCATTTATTGAAAACGCTTTGTGGCATGGATTATCGCCAAAAGAAGGTGAAAAAAAATTGACCGTTAATATCTATCCGAAGGATGACAGGTATTTTGTGATTGAAATTATTGATAACGGTGTAGGACGGCAACGAGCAGCAGAAATTAGAGCGGCTCGAACCTTTAAGCGTGAGTCTGTCGGGATCAAACTCTCGGAAGAACGCTTGCGATATTTTACCAAAAACTATGAGGCAGATTATCAAATAAAATTTGAAGATTTGTATGATGACAAGGGAAATCCGGCAGGTACCAAAGTCATCATCGTCATTCCGCTTCAACGTAAATAATTTTTTTTCAAATGATAAAAAAATGAAATTAGTTGTCGATATCGGAAACAGTAATGTGGTTGTAGGAATATCAAAATCCGGCAAGTGGTTGCATATTTGGCGATTTAAAACCGATAAGCAAGCCAAAGCTTTAGATTATGGTGTTAAACTTTTAAATGTTTTGTGGGATGCCGGAATTCATGTCGATGATATCTCCGTGAAAATTTTGAGCACGGTTGTACCGGAACTTAAAACGGAATTTGAAAAAATGTTAAACAACTTGAATGACCAACCAACCATTGTTCTGGATAAAAATATTTTTTCTTCGTTAAACTTAAACATTCCGGCTGCCGATGAAATCGGAACCGATTTGGTAGCCAATGCTTTGGCAGTGCATAATTTGTATCAAACCGGTGCCATAATTGTTGATTTCGGAACCGCTTTGACTTTTACGGTTGTTAATAAGGAAGGTCAAATTTTAGGAGTAAATATTGCCCCGGGATTAAAAACGGCCATGAATGCTTTGGGAGACAAAACTTCACAATTAGACAGCGTCCCTTTGATTTTGCCCGAAAATCCTTTGGGATATAATACCGAATCTGCTATTCAAAACGGAGTTTTGTTGGGTTATGTCGGATTGATTTCCTATATGATTGCGCAACTCAAAAATGTTTGCGGTGACAATTATCAAGTCATTGCAACAGGCGGTTTGGTCCATGTGTTAAAAGATCAGTTGCCGCAAATTGACAAAATTGCGCCGAATCTGACATTAGATGGTTTGGCGCTTTTGCCAAAATTTGTTAAGGTTTAGGTTTTAAGAAAACCGTTTCAAAATTTTTATTAATTTGTTTTTGTAAATCTGCCAATGTCATGTCTTTAATGGCTGCAGCTTCTTTATAGATTTTTTTAATATCATAACCGATTTGGTCGTCAGTCTCAAAAAAAATACGGTTTAGGGGCATTATTTTTAGCGCTTCACGATTTTTTTTATTTTTAAATAACGAGATGCCGAAAGAGAGATAAAAACCCGCTTTGACAAGTTGTTGGGCTAAGTCCTTGTTCTTATTAAAACCATGTATTATCCAAGCCGATTCCGGTTTAAATGTTTTTTTGATTAACATCAGCTTATCAAAACATTTGACACAGTGTATAATTAATGGTTTGCGATAGATTTCTGCTAAACCGGCTTGCATAATAAACACATCTTGTTGTTGCTTTAAATCATATTTATTAAGAATTTTTTGCATTAAATCTAAACCGCACTCGCCTATAGCCACACAATTTTTTCTATTGATAATTTTTTTTAACAAAGGGCGTGTTGATTGTGCTTCATCAATATACCAAGGATGAATGCCGGCTGAGAAAAAATTTTGATTGTCAATTTCATCAATCCCGAGTATATAATTTTTTACGGCAAGTATACTGTTGTCATTGGGTATTTGATGTGTATGTATGTCGATAAATTTGTCCATCAACGCAATTTAGCAAAAATATATTCGTCAAGAAATTTGCCATTTTTGAATATTGCTTTTTTCAATATACCTTCTTGTTTAAAATCATTATTAAGCAATGCCTTAATAGATGCGGTATTATGTTCAAAAACACTTGCATAAATCCTGTTAATATGCAGATTGGCAAAAGCCCATTTCGTTGCTAAATGTATCGCATGAGTGGCAATTCCTTTATGCCAATAGGGTTCACCTATCCAATACCCTAGTTCTACAGATTGTTTATGAATATCCGTTTGACGTTCGAAGCCTATGACCCCACAAAATTCATTATTAAATGTTATGCCAAAGTTGTGAATCCTATCATTAGTATGAGATAGTTTGATAAAAGCAAGCGCATCTTCTCTCATATATGGAAACGGAATGCGATCTCTAAGATTATTCCATATATTGATGTTATTCATCAGTTGCGATAAAATATCCGCATCACTTGTTTGTAATTCTCTTATTTGGATCATTTCTCAGAGTTAGTAAAACTTAATCAGAAGTATAGTTTAGTTTTGTTCACCCAATAAAATTAAGGCAAAGACTGCATAATTAATAATATCGAGATAATTGGCATCAATGCCTTCCGATATACTGGTTTTTCCTTTATTTTCTTCAATTTGTTTCACGCGGTAAAGTTTTTGAATAATCAAATCGGTGATAGAACTGATACGCATATCTCGCCAAGCTTCGCCATAATCGTGATTTTTGGCTTCCATAAGTCTTTTAGCTTGTGCAATTTTTTCATCGTAAAGCTTACCCGCTTCCTCTAGGCTCATGTCCGGTTGCTCGGCGATGCCTTTGTCCAGTTGGATGAGTGCCATTGTTGCATAGTTGATTAAACCTAAAAATTCGGGCACTTCGCTTTCATCTACTTTGCGCTCGCCGCTTTCTTGTAATTGTCTGATTCGAGAAGCTTTGATATACATTTGATCGGTAAATGACGGCATTCGTAAAACACGCCAAGCACTGCCGTAATCTTTCATTTTTTTGATAAAAATATCCCGGGCTTTGGCTATTACGGCATCATATTGTGCGGAGGTATTTTTCATGTTTTTTTCATTAATTTCTCAAAAATACGAAAATAAAGAATGGGTTAACAAAACTGACCGGCTATTTTACGGTTAATGATGATTAATCGTTATTAGAAAGCTTAAACAAACCGGATTTTCAAGTATTAACTATTTTTGTGCCTTCTTGCTTTTTGATGTTTTCCAAATCCGTGATTAAAACTTCTTTACCGCCGGCTTCAATAAAATTAATAGCAGCTTGTATTTTGGGTGCCATATTGCCTTCTCCGAATTTGCCTTCTTCTAAATATTTCTTGGCTTCTTTTACCGGCATGGTTTTAAGCGCTTGTTGTTGCGGTGTGCCATAGTCAAGATACACGTAAGGTACATCGGTTAGGATGATAAATTGGTCAGCATTGATTTGTTTGGCAAGCAATGCGCTGGCCAAGTCTTTATCAATTACGGCTTCGGCACCGTACATGGTATCGCCTTCAATGGTAACAGGCACACCACCACCACCGACAGCTATGACAATGGCGCCGCTGCGGGCTAGCGTGTTAATGGTGTTTTTACTGATAATATCCCTAGGTTTGGGTGAAGGCACCACACGTCGCCAGCCGGTTCTGCCGTTTTTGGTTTCGGGTTTAAAAATCCAGCCTTTTTCTTTTTGTAATTTTTCAACTTCAACGGCATCATAATAGGTTTTTCCAACCCGTTTTGTGGGATTTTTAAAAGCGGGATCATTGACATCCACTTCGACCATGGTATTGGTGGAAATAATTTCGCGTTCCAAATTATTTTGATGTAATAAACTGAATAGTTCACTTTGAATCAAATAACCGATTTCGCTTTGTGTATCGGCAACCGCTACATCCAAAGGCACTTGCGGAATATCGTAAACTTGTTCGCCGGCATCATTTTTGAGCAAAATATAACCGACTTGTGGTCCGTTGCCATGCGTGATAATCAAATTGTGCCCTTCTTTAATAATGGGGAACAGACTTTTGAGAGTGTCTCTGACATTCAGATTTTGTTCGTCAATACTGCCTTTTTGTCCGTTTTTGAGCAAAGCATTGCCGCCTAAAGCTATGATAATTAATTTTTTGTTCATTGGTTTCTTGATTTTTGCGGATTGCGAATTTACGGATTTTTTCGATATTTTGATTAATTAAATAAGATTAGTGAACAGGGTAGATTCTACACAAAAAGAAATAGCAACCGCCAATAATATTCTATTAATGTCAACCTTATATAATTTTTTGAAAAGTGATTTTTTTGTGTGATATTTGTAAAAACAACCGGTTATGCCTTTGAAAAACATACAGAAACAAGTAGACGATTGGATTAAACAATACGGCGTTCGATATTTTAATGAGTTGACCAATATGGCTATTTTAACCGAAGAAGTAGGGGAGGTGGCGCGGATCATGGCGCGGCGCTATGGAGAACAGTCGGAGAAAGAAAGTGATAAAGCAAAAGATTTAGGTGAAGAACTTGCCGATGTGTTGTTTGTTTTGACGGCAATTGCCAATCAAACCGGGGTTGATTTGCAAGCCGCTTGGGACCAAAAAATGCAAGTCAGAACCCGACGTGATGAAGAACGCCACCGTCATAACAAGAAATTACTATAAAGCTGCAAAAAAAACTAATTTTATCAGTATATTTTCAAGGTATTAGATAAATATTTGAGCTAATTTTTCTCTTTTAATATTCAACTTTCAACAAACTTTTATGTTTGAACATAGTTTAATTAATTTGTCCCCCGATTTAATCAACCTGATTTTGGTGTTAGCCTTTTCATTGGCTATTGGTTTGGAGTTGCGGCAAAATAATCTTAATGCTAAAACCGGTAGTTTGTTTGGAACGGATAGAACCCATTTGTTTATTGGGTTGTTAGGCTATATTCTTTATGTTTTGTCAGATAAAACAATGGGCTTGTATTTTTCCGGCGGATTTGCTTTATTGATTTTATTAGCGGTTTATTATCATCATAAAATAAGCGAACAAAAAGATTTTGGTATCACCACTATCCTTGTGGCTTTGATTACATATAATTTAGCGCCCTTGATTTATACCAAACCGCTGTGGTTAAGCATGGCTGTAGTTACCGTTGTGTTGATTGTTGTGGAGTTGAAAAGTTTTTTTTGGAAAATAAGCGGTAAATTTGACGAAAATGAGTTCATTACATTAGCCAAATTTTTGTTGATATCCGGTGTGGTTTTACCTTTGTTATCAGATCAACCTATTAGCGAACAAATTCCGGTTTCGCCTTTTAAAATTTGGGCATCTGTTGTTGCCATTTCCGGCATTTCTTATTTAAGTTATTTGGTTAAAAAATTTATTTTTCCGGAAAAAGGTGCTTTTATTACCGGTTTTCTCGGTGGTTTATATAGCAGCACTGCAACCAGTGTTGTTTTGGCTAAAAAAAGTAAATCTGCCGATAATTCGTTTCAAATTGCCGCAGCAATTATTTTGGCTACCGGTATGATGTATCTCCGAATATGGGTTTTGGCTTTAATTTTTAACCGCAAAGCCGGTTTGTTGCTAAGCATACCTTTATTGAGTTTGTTTTTAGTATCAGCCCTTATTGCTTGGGGATTAAACAAAAAATCAGGTAACAATCGGGTTGAGACACATAATTTTAAAGAAACGGAAGCCAAAAACCCTTTGGAATTTAAAACAGCATTACTTTTTGCATTGTTATTTTTATTTTTTTCGCTTTTGACCCATTACGTCTTGCAATGGTATGGGCATAAGGGGTTGCAAATATTATCCTTTGTTGTCGGAGTGACCGATATCGATCCGTTTTTGTTAAGTTTGTTTACGGGCAAATATCAAATTTTTCTTCCCACATTAGCCAAAGCGGTTTTGATAGCGACCCTTAGTAATAATTTGATGAAGCTATTTTATGTATGGAGCTTGGGCAGTTCCAAAATACGAAAACCGGTTTTATGGGGTTTCGGTTTGGTTATTTTAGTCAACTTGTTGTTGGTCTTGTTGTAGTGCTTGCATTTGCAAATGTGCTGTCATTAAACTCACCAAACCGGCTGTTTCCGTGCGTAAACGGTTAGAAGATATACTAACGGTTTTAAAATCTTTAGCTTTAGCTTTTTGTATTTCTTCATCGCTAAAACCGCCTTCGGGTCCAATCAAAATTAAGATGTTTTGTTTAGGGTTAATTTGCTCTGATAAAGATACATCTGCTTGACAATAAGCCATAAATTTTTGTGTGTTTTCATAGTTTTGCTCTACAATCCGGTCAAATTTAGTCAAATCGTTCAGTTTTGGTTTATATGCTTGCAAAGATTGTTTCATAGCTGAAATCAAGATTTTATCATAGCGTTCCAATTTAATTTTTTTACGCTCGGAATGGCGGGTTATCATAGGTGTAATTTCATCAATTCCGATTTCAACGGCTTTTTCCAAAAACCATTCAAAACGTTCGTTGCTTTTGGTTGGGGCTATAGCAATGTGAATGCGGTATGGGCGCCGGTCTTTTTTAGTGACTTTTATAATGTTGATTTGTGTATGTTTGGGGTCGGCTGTTGTGATTTTAGCTTCAAACCAATCGCCTAAACCATTAGTTAAATATAAAATATCGCCGATTTTTTTGCGTAGCGATTTTACAATATGGCGACTTTCGTCTTTGTCAAAAGTATAAGTTTGGCTGCACGGAGACAGATTTGGGGCATAAAATAGATTCATCGTTCCGGTTTTTCAAGACAAAGATAGGATTATTTGCTAATTATAAATATCAGAACGAATAAATAAAAACTAATCTTGTTGTAAGTCTAACAACCAATCATTGAATTTTTGCATAGCTTGATAATGCCGGACAATAAATGCGGCTAAATCGTCTTGTTGCAATATCTCTTCGGGGGTATAATATTTGATGGTGTAAAATTGTTTGTTTAACAAAAACGGATATTTTCCGGCAAGTTCCTGCCACTGCTTCACCGGTAACCGTTTGTTGCGTTCGCCTTTAAAACCACCGGGAAATTGTTTAAGAATTCGTTTATCGTGTAATATTTCTTCAAATTCTTTCGGATTTTTGGCAATTTTTTCTCTTATATTGTATAATGTATCTTTATCAGGACGATATAAGCCGCCGGCAATAAAGTTTTCACCGGGTCCGAATTGAAAATAAATTTCAGGGTAACGGGTGTTTTTACGTCCTTCACGGCTGACAGCTGCGCCCATCCATAATTTGTAAGGGCTTTTGTCTTTTGAAAAACGGGTATCACGATGAAACCGGAATGCCGCTTGCTTATAATCTATTTGAATAACCGGGTCTAATTGTTGCATCAATTCAATGACTTGTTCGGTAAGTTCTTTAAAAGGCAAAAAAACGTTTTTTTCATATCTTTCTTTGTGCCTTTTGAACCATTCGCGGTTGTTATTAGCGGCAACATCTTTTACAAACTGATAAAATTCAGGACTTATAAGTCTTTTATTAAGCATTTTTTTATGCAATTTTTATTAATAAGGTAAAATTATTATTTTTTTTGAAAAAATATGTCTTTTTTTCTTATGAATTTAAAAAAATCACATAAAAATAAGTTTGTTAAGTAGGCTGTCACCTTAAATTGTTTTAATTTTAGCTTAATTTTAATTTAACTAAAAACGAAGTATGATGAAAAAACAAATTAATTTGAAATTACTGTTTTTGCTACTGGGTTTACTAAGTGGTATTAGCAGTTTTGCGCAAATAGCCGTGAGCGGTAAAGTTACCGACACAAGTGGCGAGCCCTTACCGGGTGTCGAAATAGTGGTTGTTGGCACACAAAACGGTACTGTAACGGATTTTGATGGTCAATACACCATTAAAGCCAAAAAGGGCGACAAAATCAAAGCAACATATATCGGTATGTCGCCACAAACTAAAACCGTTACGGGGGCTAAGTTAGACTTCGTCTTAAAAGACGATGCCTTAGGATTAGACGAAGTTGTAGTAACGGCACAAAGTGGTATGGTGACAAAAAAACAACTGGGTAGTGTGATTCATTCGGTTAAAATGTCTGAAATCGGAAATCGTTCTGTATCCAATGCTGCTGAGGCTTTACAAGGTAGTATACCCGGGGCTCAAATTATGCGAAACTCCGGTTCGGTGGCGCCGAGTATTTCTATTCGACTACGAGGTCCTTCTACTATTTTAGGTAGTTCTGACCCTTTAATCATGATTGACGGTGTTATTATCAATAATCAAGCAAGAGCCGGTGTAGGTACCGGTGGTAGTTCAGATCCATTGTCAGATATTGATATGAGTGATATTGACCATATCGAAATCTTAAAAGGACCGGCTGCTTCGGCCATGTATGGTTCGTTAGCAAGTAATGGGATCATTCAAATTTTTACTAAAAAACCTAAATCAGGAAAACCAACCATTACTGTTAATTCCGGATTTAATATCAACAAAATTCGCAAATATAAACCTTACAATAAAGTCTTGTTAAAATGGAAAAATAATGGTGGGGTTTTAGAACCTGTCCCCATTGATAAACGTTATGATTACCAAAGTTATATTTTTCAAACCGGTTTTGGCGGTAGCACAAATGTTAATGTAAGTGGTGGAACAGAAAACACTTCTTATTCAGTAGGAGGCTCTTATTTTACGAACCAAGGTATTTTAAGAAATTCAAATTATGAAAGAAAAAATTTGGATTTAAAACTCAACCAAAAAATCAGTGATAAACTAAAATTGAATGTCAGTGTTTTATATTCTAACAATGATACTAAAGAAATTCCTTACGGACTGGCTAATTATTCACCTTTAACTTCTATTTTGTTCGTAGATAATTCACAAGAATTGAAGACAGGTAATGCTTATAATCCGGTAGCATTTGGTAATCCATATGAAAGTGTTGATTTAATTGATGCCAAGCTTAAGATTAACCGAATTATTCCCTCTTTTGGTGTTCATTATAAACCTATTGATAATTTATCCATTGATTATACATTTGGTTATGATTTTACTGCCTCTAACAGTAAGTTTTTCTTACCATATGGAAGTGTAAATGATAGTCATGGCGATGGCGAATTACAGTTTACCGAAAACACTTATGCCAATTACAATTCGCATATTAGAGCCAATTACAATTACAATATTACCGATGATATCAAAGCTTCAACCGGAGCCGGTTATCAATATATGTATGATAAAAAGAGATACAATTATCAGGGCAAACCAGGGCTTTCCGTTTTTCCTAATTTAGAAAATATGGATGGCGCTAATGATATTGTCAGCAATAGCTCATTATATGAATATGCCATTTGGGGTGCTTGGGTGCAACAACATTTTAATTTTTATGACAAATTTCATTTAACCTTAGGTGGTCGTTGGGATCAAGCTTCTACCTTTGGCGATGGTGTTCAAAAGTTTTATCCAAAAGTCAGTGGTTCATTGATTTTATCAGACTTTGATTTTTGGCAAAACAGCTTAAGTAAAATTTTTGATTCCTTTAAACTCAGAGGCGCTTGGGGCGAAGCTGGAAACATGAGTGTGTTGACAAGTCCTTCATTAATAAATGTCAAAGAAGGCAGCTTGTTTTCACCTACTTCTTATATGGGGCAACCGGCTTATACACTTGTTACCACAGATGGTAACAAAAAAATCAGACCTGAGGTAACCAAAGAATTGGAATTTGGTTTTGATGCTTCTTTGTTTAAAGGGCGACTGGGAGTTGAATTTACCATATATCATCAAAATGTATATGATTTACTCATGGCTAAAGCAATGGCTTTATCATCCGGATATGTCAAAAGAGTAGAAAATGTAGGAACTTTAACTAATGACGGTATTGAATTAACCTTAACCGGAACCCCTATCAAAACCAAATCTTTTACATGGAATAGTAGCGTTAATTTTTCTACTAACAAAAATGTGGTATCCGATATAGAAGGAGGCTATATTAGTTTAAATGTATTTGGTAATGACAATGCTATCTTGGCAAACGGTTATCCGATGACCACTTTTTATGGTACTTTTTATGCCACAGATGCTAATGGTAATTGGGTGCTCGATGCTAACGGCAATCCGCAGTTGGCAAAAGGTATTATGATAGATAAAGATGGTAATGGTTTCCCCGAAAGTTATGAACAACAGTTTGACAGTAACGGACAACCAACAGGTGATGTATTAAAAAAAGTATTAGGAAAAACAAGCCCTGATTATATTTTATCCTTTAACAATACTTTAAAGTATAAAAACTTTGATTTGAATGTAAATATTGAAGCAGTTCAAGGTTACAATGTCTTAGATTGGGATAAACGAATGGCATATTCATTATCATTAAGTTCTCTTTCTCTATTTACCGGTTGGGAGTTTGCCGGTGAAGAATTACAGAATAATAACAGAGGCTACTATGGTAATCGTTTTAGAATCTATGAAGCCTTTGTGGAAGATGCTTCATTTGTAAAATTAAGAAATGTCTCCTTGTCTTATAATTGGAGAAAACCGATTAAAGGCGTTCAAAATATGAGATTCACTTTAAGCGGTTCCAACTTGATTTCTTGGGATCATTATTGGGGATATGATCCGGAAGTTAATTCTTGGGGAAAATCTAATGTAGTGAGGGCAGAAGATTTTGGTAATATTCCTATTCCCAAAGTGTATTCGTTTAATGTTCAATTAAAATTTTAAACTATTAAATCATGAAAAAAATATTATTAATATTGCTTATAAGTCTAGGCTTATTCAGCTGTAAGAAAGAATTTATAGATCATAACAAAATCATTCAAGATGAGGCTTTTACCATACCTGCTGCTTATGATGGTATTGTTTTAGGAATGACAAAAGAATTTGCCAAAAACTCTTTATATAGAATTGTTCATGGTCCGGGGTTGACAGCAAGAGAACTTGGTAATATGTTAACTTTTGAAACAGAAAGTCAATTAGTTGAAGGAGGACCTGAATTAACAGGTGTTAATTCGTCCGTTTCCGGATTATGGCGTCATCTTCATAAAAACAGAGGTATAGCTGAAAAAATTTTGGCAAATATTGATAAACTGGAATTTGCCAATCAAGCGGAATCTGATGCATTTACACCTAAAAAAAAGGGGTATAAGGCATATGCCAAACTAATGCAAGCCATTACAACCGGTTATATGGCTGATTATTGGGAAAAAGTTACCCTTGAAAATGACTTAAATAATCACGCCACTTTTGTCGATAGAACTGTTGGTTATCAAACAGCTATAACACACATTGATGAAGCACTGAATATACTTAATGGACATCAAGATGCTATTGATTATATCAATGGCTTGGTATCAAGTGAGTTTTCAATAGTAGATGTTTTAAATGCTTTTAAAGCCCGTTATGAAATAGAACTCGGCAACTACCAAGAAGCAATTGATGCGGCTAATGCTGTCGATTTAACCAAACGTTCCGTATGGACCTATGATGGCGGCGCTATGAAAAATCCGATTTATGAAAACACGGTCTATGTAAGTAAAAAAAGAATTAAACCATTAGATTCTTTAGGATTAAAAGGCTCTCAAATACCTGAAACAGGCGATTTGAGAAATGACTTTTATTTGGACTATAAGCCGGGTGTAAGTAGAAGTTGTGGCTTACCTGTTGATGATATAGAGGGCTTTTGGACGACAGAAACTTCACCAATTCCGGTCTATTTACCCGGAGAAATGTTGTTAATCAAAGCTGAAGCTAAAGCCAGAATGAATGCCTTGGCAGATGCTGTTACACTAATTGATCAAGTGAGAACAAAAGACCCTGCAAGTGATGCTTTTGGCGTAGGAGCTAACCTTCCGGCTTGGACAGGTAATGCTACCAATCAACAAGCGGTTTTAGATGAAATCTATAAAAACTATGCCATTGAATTGTTCTTACAAGGACAACGTTTTCCTATCCACAGACGTTTTTATCCTAATTACTTGGATAATATCGATTGGAATCAAGTTTCTCGTTGTAGTTTAGAACGTTTAAATAATTTTTATCCTTATCCTGATCAGGAACGGTCTAACAATCCGAATTGTCCGCCTGATCCTGCTTTTTAGATAAAAGTTGAATCTAATTTATATAATGAAAGCTGTCCAAAAACCGGGCAGCTTTCGTCTTTCTTAACCAAATTTTTACTAAGCTATTTTGTCTTATAAACCAAAGTTACTTACTTTTGTCACTGATTAAAAATCAATCGTTTCAAACAAATTTATTATCTTGCAACCAAATAACAAACAATGAAGAAACAAATTCAAAATATAGCTGTTATGACTTCCGGAGGTGATGCCCCCGGAATGAATGCGGCTATTAGAGCCGTCATTAGAACTGCCGTTTTTTACAAGCTGGATCCTTTTGGAATTTACAGAGGATATGAAGGACTGATAGAAGGTGATATAGAACGTTTTAATGCCCGTAAGGTCAGTAATATTATCAATAGAGGTGGTACCATTTTAAAAACCGCACGTTCCAAAGAATTTAGAACAGTGGAAGGGCGTAAAAAAGCCTATGAACAATTAAAAAAACACCATATTGATGCTTTAATCGTCATTGGTGGAGACGGGTCTTTTACAGGCGCTAAAATTTTTGCCGACGAATTTGATTTTCCGGTTATCGGTATTCCCGGAACCATTGATAACGATATTTTCGGAACAGATTTTACCATAGGATTTGATACAGCAAGTAATACGGCTACAGAAGCCATTGATAAAATACGTGATACCGCCAGTTCACATAATCGCTTATTCTTTATTGAAGTCATGGGACGCAATGCTGGGTTTCTGGCGCTTTATAGCGGCATAGCCGGAGGAGCGGAAGAAATATTAATACCCGAAGAAAATATCGGTATCGATAAGTTGGTCGAATCGTTGCGCC
>JALVEJ010000186.1 GCA_027031025.1 Flavobacteriales bacterium
GTCAAACCGCCCAAACGCAAGGGCTATTTGTTTAAAGGTTATACCGAACTCAAAGCGGTTTTCGGACAACTGCTGCATTATCCGGCATTAAAACGTTTTTTAGCCGCTTTTTTCTTATATAGCTTGGCAGCGCAAACTATTTTTTATGTGGCAGGCTTGTTTGGCAGTAAAGAATTGCAACTGGATTCCGGCAAGCTCATTGCCACAATTTTGGTCATTCAATTAGTCGGAATTGTCGGTGCTTTGGGCTTTTCACGTATCTCGAAAATCATTGGTAATATTAGAGCCTTACAAGTGATTTTATTGATTTGGGTCGGTATTACCATTAGTGCTTATCTGCTGGATAAAAACAATCCGAATGTCGAAATGCAGTTTTATATACTTGGGGGCTTTGTCGGTTTGGTTATGGGGTCTATTCAAGCTTTATCGCGTTCATCCTATTCCAAAATGCTTCCCAGCGACACACATAAACATGCCACATTTTTCAGTTTTTACGATTTTGCCGAAAAAATAGCTATCGTGCTAGGAACATTTTCATTCGGAGCATTAGAAGCTTTAACCGGTTCCATGAAGTCTGCAGTGTTGATGATGTCTGTCATCTTTTTAGTGGCGATGTTGATATTGGGGACCATTAAAGATAAAAACATTGCCAACCTGTAGCAAACTTTTAAGTTTGGACTTTAATTTATCTTGTTTTAGACAAAATTAGTTCAAGAGTTCTATCCGGTTGCGATATAATTTAATTCTCCCTTCATGTTCCAATTGCTTTAATAAACGCGAAACCACCACACGCGATGTGGACAAATCATTGGCAATTTCTTGATGGGTTATGTTAATAATTTTAGTTTGAAGCGCTTTTGATGCTTTTTCCAGATATTTCATGATCCGTTGGTCCATTTTCATAAAGACTATGGTATCCATCATATCCAGAAATTCTTTCATTCTTTGATTAAAGTTTCTACAAACATAATACCGCCAACTTGGAAACTCTTTGGTTAAATGATCCATCAAATGCACCGGATAAAGCAAGAGTTCCGCATCGGTTTCCATGATGAAATCAATTTCACTGGTTTTGGTTATTGCGCATATTGAAAAGGTTGCCGTGCAAGCTTCTTTTTCATTTAAATAAAATAAAATATGCTCTTCACCACTACTATCAGTCCTGACAACTTTGGCGGTTCCTGACAATACAATGGGAATATCTTTTATTTCATCGCCACGCGAAATAAGTTGCGTGCCGGCTTCAAATGATTCGATACGACCATTGGCTGCTAAATCTTCCAAGAGTTTTTCGGAAAAAATATCTCCTAAAACTTTTTCTAATTTGTGTTGTTTGTTCATAATTTATAGACTTTTTACCTTCTCAATTTCAGGTAAATATTTTTTGATGATTTGTTTCACTCCGACATTTAAAGTTAAATTATTAATCTTACAATTAAAACAATTACCTTCAAACTGCACTAAAACTTCCTTATCAGTATAATCGATCAAAGAAATATCACCGCCATCTTTTTGTAAAAATGGGCGGATTTCATCTAAAGCTTGGTTGAGTTTGATGAGTTTTTCTTGATCTTTCATAAGGTGATTTTACAAACAACTAAAATATAAATTTTATTTGACACTGCAACCGGCTTGATTGGTAATTTGTATTTTTTCTGTCGGAGGTAGCGTCTTATTGCGCTTTATGGTTTCTTCCACCACATTTTTGGTGATTTGTTCAAAAGCTTTTTGTGTAGGCGTATTTTCTTGCAAAGCTGCCGGACGTCCAAAATCACCGGCTTCACGGACACTTTGTACCAAAGGAATTTCGCCGAGAAATGCCACGCCTAAATCTTCTGCCAAATATTTGCCGCCGTCTTTGCCGAAAATGTAATATTTGTTTTCAGGACATTCTGCCGGGGTAAAATAAGACATGTTTTCTACAATACCTAAAACAGGCACGTTAATGGTAGGATTTTTAAACATATCGACTGATTTTTTGACATCGGCAATGGCAACGTTTTGAGGTGTTGTTACGACTACTGCACCGGTAACCGGAAGAGTTTGCATTACGGACAATTGGATATCGCCGGTTCCGGGAGGTAAATCAATCAACATAAAATCCAATTCACCCCAATCCGTATCAAAAACCATTTGATTGATAGCAGAGTTAGCCATACTGCCACGCCAAATAACCGCTTGGTCCGGACGGGCAAAATAGCCTATTGACATATTTTTAACACCGTGGGCTTCTATGGGGATAATCATAGTTTTATCGCCTACTTTTTTGGCACGCGGGCGTTCACCTTGGGTGCCAAACATCAAGGGAATAGAAGGACCATAAACATCGGTATCTAAAATAGCGACTTTAAAGCCCATTTTTGCTAATGTAGTTGCCAAATTTGCCGTTACGGTAGATTTGCCAACGCCACCTTTACCAGAAGCTACGGCTATAATATTCTTTATTTTTTTCAAAGGTTTCTCCTTTTCACTTTCAGGAATCACTACTTTAACATTGATTTTGGTATCAACATCACCAAAATCTTTGGATAAAGCTTCCATGATATCATCTTCTAATTTTTTTCGAATATGCACCGCAGGAGAGTCAATCACTGCATCAATCTCAATTTTTTTTCCGAAAATATCCGATTTGGTTTTAATATCTTTTATAACACCGTTTTCAACTACATTACCGTTTTTGCCTTGAACACTAATATTTTTTAAGAGTTCTTGTATGTTTTCTTTGTTTAGCTTTTTACTCATTTTGTTGTGATTTTTAAGGAATACAAAATTACAAATTTTTTCTTATTTAAAATGATTATAAATTTTGAACTAAAATACAATTCCTTTTTGGGATAATGGTCATGATGATATGATTCTAGAACTTAAATGATTATGAGCCTTAAAACACAATATTGAGTCAAGTTTATGGGTTGAAATACAGATGCTTATGGAGGGAAATGCTTAATGATGAATATTCAAATATTTAATCATACTTTAAAACCTTAACAGGAGATATTTTACTAATCACCAAAACCGGTAACAAAAGCATGATTAAAATAGCAAATAATACGCCTGCATTGAGCAAAATAACGTCTTTTAAAGTGATAAATACGGGTGCCGTTCTGACGTAATAAGTTTCGGGATTTAACTTGATAAATCCCAAATGTTTTTGTAAAAAAATCAATCCTAACCCGATGATGTTTCCTATTAATAAACCTATACTGATGATATAGGTAGCTTGGATTAAAAAAATTTGTTGCAATTTTCGGTTGTTGCTTCCCAAAACTTTCATAATGGCAATAAACTGCCGTTTTTCAAAAATCATCACCAACAAAGTCGTAATCATATTGAGACCGGCTATAAAAATGATGATAACCAAAATTAATAAAATGTTGAAATCGAACATGTTAAGCCAGTTAAAAATCAAAGGATATTTGTCAATAATGGATTCGGTATTTAAAGTGGAAGGAACCGCTTCATAAATTTCATTGGTTTTGGGAATGATTTGGTCAAAATCGTTCAAAATCACTTCAAAACCTCCGGTTAAGGTATCAGACCATTTATAAAGTTTTTGCACCATTTTTAAATCGCCGATGATGTAAGTTTTGTCAAAGTCGTCAAAACCGGAATCGTAAATACCGGCAATTTTGAAAACCCGTAATTGCGGTTTTTGCGAACCTTGACGTAGAAAAAACGTATTGATTTTTTGATGTAATTTCAGATGCAAACGGTCGGCAATGGTTTTGGATAATATGATGCTGTCATTCATGTGCTTGCCGTAATGTGGAATGCTACCTTGTATCAAATAAGGTTTAAAAAGTTCCCAATTGTATAAGCTGTCAACGCCTTTTAAAATGATACCTTCAAAATCATTTGGTGTGCGAATTATGCCGCCGATTGTTGCAAATGCTTGCACATTTTTTATGCCTTCTATATTTTTAAACTCCGGATAAAAATCTTGATGAAGAGAAATCGGTTTTAAAGTCAAGCCCGACTGATTGGTATCATAATTGCTGATAATAATATGCCCCGAAAATGCCGAAATTTTTTCTCTGATTTTGTGTTGCAGACCAAATCCGGTAGCCATTGAAATCAGCATAATAATCATGCCAATCGCAATAGAGGTGATTGCGATTTTAATAATCGGAGAAGATATCTTATTTTTGTGGTCGTCAGCCCCGATTAAACGTTTGGCTATAAAAAAAATGTTATTCAAAATAACGGAATTTATGAAATTCAAAAATACATATTTATTAAGTATCGTCCTATTTTTAATTGTTTTTTCGTGCAAAAGTTCTTCCAAAGAACGTGGTGTTGCGTCCAAAATACGTAAAACTTCAAAAATTTTGCCGGGTGCTTATGATATGAATCGCTATTTGGTTTTGCTACAAAATAAGCGTGTAGCAGTTGTCGGTAATCAAACTTCTGAAATAAACGGCATGCATTTGGTTGATACGTTATTGCATCGCGGCATCCATATTGTTAAAGTTTTTGCGCCTGAACATGGTTTTCGCGGACAGGCTTCTGCCGGTGAACAGGTTGCCGACGCCAAAGATCAAAAAACCGGTTTGCCTATTATTTCACTTTATGGCAAACATAAAAAACCAACCGCCAAAGATTTACAAAATGTTGACATCATTGTATTTGATATTCAAGATGTCGGGGCAAGATTTTATACTTATTTATCAACTTTACATTATGTTATGGAAGCCGCAGCCGAACAACATCTTCCGGTCGTCGTTTTAGACCGCCCTAATCCTAATGCCGATTATATTGCCGGTCCGGTTATGGCTGACGAGAACCGCTCATTTGTTGGTATGCATCCGGTACCTATTGTGTATGGGATGACGATTGGCGAATATGCCCGGATGATTAACGGCGAACATTGGCTAAAAAACGGTTTGCAAGTTGATTTGACTGTTATTCCAATTCAACATTACACGCATCAATCGATTTATCATTTGCCGGTAAAACCATCGCCTAATTTGCCTAATTATCAATCTGTTAGATTGTATCCGTCACTTTGTTTGTTTGAAGGCACGGATGTTAGTGTCGGTAGGGGGACTAATTTCCCGTTTCAAGTTTACGGCTCTCCATATTTGCCAAAAACCGGTTTTTCATTTGTGCCGCAACCCAATGCCGCCAGCAAATGGCCAATTCATAAAGGCGAGGTATGTTATGGGGAGGATTTACGACAGGTTCAACCGCCTAAGGATTTATATCTGGGTTGGTTAATTAAAGCTTACCGGACTTATCCCGATTCTTTAAAGTCAAAATTTTTTAATAAATATTTTGCAAAACTTGCCGGCGTAAAGTATTTGAAAAGTGATATTCAAAACCATATGCCTGTTGAGCAAATTAAAGCCAAATGGCAAGAGGGTATTGCACGTTTTAAGGCAATTAGACAAAAGTATTTGATTTATTCAGATTGATTTTTTGTTTAAACCAATTGATTTGGGGAATCCAAATCAGTTTTTTTCAAAAAAAATGATACTAAACCAGTTTTTGTCGTCGGAAAAAACTTGCTTGATTTTTAGCTGACTATTTTGTGTCATGTTTTCTATATCTTTATCGGTAAATTTATAGGAATTTTCCGTATGAATAGATTCGCCTTGTTTTAAACTGATATTTATACCTTTATCTATCGTTATTTGAATATTTTTTCGGGCAACTAAGTGCATTTCTATCCGGTTTAGTTCACTATTGAAAAAAGCTTTATGCGCAAAATCATCCGGAATAAAATTGGTATCAAGTATGCCATTCATCACTTGCATGATATTTTTGTTAAACCTTTCTGTCACCCCTTTGCTATCATTGTATGCTTTTTCCAGAACTGCCGTTTCTTTTACGCGGTCTAATCCCAGTAATAAATAGTCACCCGGTTGCATTTCATTATAAAGGTTTTTTAGAAACCGGTCTCGTTCCGTTTCATCAAAATTGCCGATAGTGCTTCCTAAAAATAAGAATAATCGTTTCGGTTTTTTGGGTATCAAATGCAATTGTGTATTAAAATCCAAAACTAAACCTGTTATGGATTTTAATTTGAAATTACACGACAAACCGGTTATGGACTGTTGAATTGCCGAATAGCTTATATCCACCGGAAAATAGGTGAGTCCGGCTAATGTTTCATCAGTTAATTGATTAAAAATTAAAGAAATTTTAGAAGCATCACCACTTCCTAATTCCACAATGGTAGCATTGGTAAAATCAAAATCGAGTTGTGACACGACATTACTTAAAATCTGTTTTTCTGTTCTTGTCGGATAATATTCCGGTAAAGAGGTGATTTGTTCAAATAATGCAGAGCCTTTTTCATCATAAAAATATTTTGGTGAAATATATTTGGGCTTGGTTGTCAATCCGGTAAGAAGTTCATGTCTGACATCTCTCATATTCTTCTTTTTCAAATAATTCAAGATGTTTGACGGTGTTTGTATCGTTGCATGTTTCATGATAAAAAATTTAATCTTTAACAATTTGAACTCCTTTCCAAAAGGCGATATAATTTTTGATAGGTTTTGCCGGATGTTTAGGATTGGGATAATACCAAGCCGCATTTTTGTTGATTTTGCCATCAACGACTAAATCATAATAAGATGCCTGCCCCTTCCAAGGACAAACGGTATGTAATTCCGAGTGTTTTAAAAATTCTTGATGAACCGATTCCGGTGGAAAATAATGATTGTTTTCAATAATAATAGTATCCTGACTTTCGGCAATGATTTGGTTATTCCATATAGCTTTCATAAGCTTTTGATTTTGTGGTTAATTTAATAAGGCATACCCGATTGGCGTTGAACTTTTAGCGCATTGACATACCATAAAAATTCATCTAAAAATCGGTTGATATGAAGATCGTATTTTTCATCAACGGCTATACCATGTTGGTTGATGCTGCTGTAAATATTAGAAATTGGAAAAATACTCGGTATAGCCGGCATCCCCAATTCGGCTAGCACGGCTCTTAGATGCATAGCGACACGCATACCGCCAAATCCACCGGCTGAATACGAAACTATGGCACTCGGTTTAAAATAATACTCAGACTGAAAATGGTCTAACAAATTTTTTAAAACCGCCGGAATACTATGATTATATTCGCCGGAAACAATGACAAAGCCATCGGATGCTTTTAAGATTTTATGGATTTGTTCCATTATTTCGGGGGCTGAACCGGAAGGATATTCTTTATGCATCTTGTCCAAAAATGGTAAAGGATATTTTTGCGTATCAATAAATTCAATTTGAACATCACGTTCACTGAGTTTTTGGTTGATAAACTTTGCCGCTTTGATACCTTGCCGGTCGCTACGACTCGAACCATATATGACTGCTATTTTGTGCATATTAAAAAGGTTTTTAGAGTTAAACATTTGTATTTCAATTAATTGATAAGAATTGTTAATTCGTTAACACAATAAGTTTGATAAACTTGAAATTGCGTTGAAACAAAATTTCATTTATCATTATATAAAACTATTTTTTTCATAATCAATTTATTTTTAAGTGATTTTGCCTAAGCATCACGGCTCTAAATGCATATTTTATCAACAGTAAAATAGCAAGCATAATCATTAAAACCCCTGTAAAAAGCGGATAAATACGCCAAACATTTTTCAAAGAAAATAGACTAGATACGCCCGAAATTAATAAGAAGAAGATGCTTATATATTGAAAAACCAAAGCAATACTTAGGGTTTTTAATTGATGCAATTTGTCTTTGATAATCAGCGAACACTCTCTATCAAATGGTTTTTGTTCTTCCAACCGGCTTATTTCATTGTTAAGTTGTAACAAAAGATTGGTCGTAGATAAAATGATCATTCCGATACCGGGAATTATGGTTATGGGCAGATACCAATCCATATCATTAATTTTTTGGCAATCCCGTTTCATATGGATTATTCGGGTCATTGCTCCATTCAAACCAACCGCCGTCAAAAACCGAAACTTTGTTCCACCCGAGCAACCAAGCATTAAACCAAGCCTCACTACCACGCCAACCCGTACCGCAATAAAATGCCAGATGCTTGTCAGGTGTTATGCCTGCTTCTTGCCAATTGGCAATGATTTCTTGTGCTTCGCGCGTGGTATGATCCACATTGCGATAGTTTTCCATATGATAAGCATCACTGCCGCAATTTCCAAAAACTGCACCGGGGATTCTGCCTCTTTTTTCTATGTAATTATAGCCACTGACATCCCCAATAAACTCCGCCCAACTACGCACGCTAACCAATTCAGCATCAGGTGCTTTTAGCATTTGCTTGGCTTCTTCAATATCGACAATGATTTCAGGATGAGCGGGTATTTCTACGCCGAAATTATCGATCGGAATTTTAGGAACATCTTTATTAGAAGCAGGATAACCGGCTGTTTCCCATGATTTAAAACCGCCATTGAGTACCCGAACATCTTTAACGCCGGCATACATCATAATCATAGCCAACCGAATGGCACCAATATGTCCGGCAGAACTTCCCGGTAATGGATCGTTGTTATCAGGTTTAAGAAATTTGCCATACAAAACCACTGTGGTATCAGCTGTGATGCCGTGTGCTTCCAAAGCTTGTTGAAGCTCTTCGGGCGACCGACGATTCCAAGTTTCCGGCGCTTCCAAAGCCAAAGTGTCCATATCAATAGCCCCCGGAATATGCCCCGACAAATAGGCATCTCTATTGCGATAATGGGCATGCACTATTTTATAAGTGTCATTGGTGTAATATTCCGGTGATTTCCCGTCAATCAATTGTTTGACCCATTGGGGCGGTACCAATTTATCAAAACGTTCCAATTTTTCCATGGGTAAATCTGGATTAGCAGTCCACTCATCGACAAAATGCCGATAGAGAAAAACATTGTTGAAACCTTCGGATTGCAGTTTGCCGGCAAAATCTTTTAATTCATCAAGCTGATAGCCATATAAAATAATATTCTGTTCGGGTTTTAAAAATTTTGAATTCATGATATCTAGCCATTGTGGAAAAGATAACCAACTGAAAGGAAAAGATTTGGCACCCTTGATATGACCGCCACGCTGTTCGTTTTGAAATCGCCATCCGTTGTAAGCATCAACAGGGCGTATGTCGATAATTTTTGTGTTTTGATCTCTTAATAATCGACTAATGTGTTTGGTTTTGAGTTCTAAAAAATTGTGCATATGTTGTTTTTAGAGATAAGTCGCTTAAAAACCAACTTCCTTACAAATACGACATATTTTATTTGCAAAACCTTGATTTTCAACAGATTTTTTTTTCTAAACTTTTGACTTATTTTTATTGAAAATTAAGTAGAAATATTAAAAAAACTTTCTAAATATCAAATTTTCAACTTTCAACAGGATAGCTTATATTTGCAAAAAATAAATTGAACTTTTATGTCAGGAAACATTACTTTTACCATGATTAAACCCGATGCCGTTGAAAACGGACATATCGGTGCTATTTTAGACAAGATAAACCAAGCCGGTTTTAAAATTATCGCCATGAAAATGACGCAATTGTCAAAACGCGATGCCGAAAAATTTTATGCCATTCATAAAGACCGTCCTTTCTTTGGTGAATTAGTCGCTTTTATG
>JALVEJ010000187.1 GCA_027031025.1 Flavobacteriales bacterium
TCTAACCATTTGGCAGCGCCGTCCATGTCTTCTTTTCGCAATCGTAAAAATGCCAGCAGTAAATATTCATTTCTGACATATAAAAATAATACGATTAAAGTTGCAAAAATTAAGGCAATGCCATTACCGATATTACCTTCTACAAATTGCCAAATAGCCAATACAAAAATAATAATAGCGGTTACAAGTTTGATATTCTTATGCATAATTCTATTTTTAAATACGCACAAAAATACGATAAATTAATCAAAAATAATATTTAAGGAAGCGACTTGCTAATAATAATTTAAAATGTTGATTTTCAACAACAAAATCTTTTTTTTTCTTTGATTTAATATTGGATTATAGATTTCAAATCGCTATCGTATTAATTTCCAGTCACAAAAATCTTTTAATTAATTAGCTATATCACTGATGAATTTAATTCTAAACATCCGCAATTCTTCTTCTTCATATTCGCCTTCAAACTCTTCCATAGCCAAGCTTATTTTATCAGATTCTGCTTCCATAAAATAATCGTGTAGTTCTTCGAGTTGATCGTCATCAAAAATCTCTTCCAGATAGTAATCAATATTGAGTTTGGTTCCCATATAGACGATTTGTTCCATTTCTTTGAGCAATTCGTCCATTGTCAATCCTTTGGCAGCAGCTATATCGTCAAGTGGTATTTTACGGTCGGTACTTTTGATGATAAAAATTTTCAATGCCGAACGATTTGCCGTTGATTTGACAATAAAATCTTCGGGGCGAATAATATCGTTTTCTTCAACATATTTGGCAATCAAATCGACAAAGGGTTTTCCGTATTTACGAGCTTTACCTTCACCGACGCCATAAATATTGGACAATTCTTCAATGGTAGTTGGGTATTTGAGCGCCATATCTTGAAGTGAAGGCTCTTGAAAAATCACATAAGGGGGCACCCCTTTTTGACGCGACACATCTTGTCTCAAAGCTTTGAGCATTTTAAGTAATTTTTCATCTGCTGCTGCCGACTTTCCAATGTTTGCAGCCGATATTGCTTCATCGTATTTATGATCTTCAGTCATCATAAATGACTCGGGCTGTTGCAAAAATTTTCTACCTTTTTCGGTCAGTTGTAAAACACCATAATTCTCAATTTGTTTTTTTAAATAACCGGCAACTAACAATTGTCGAATTAATGCCATCCAAAAATGCTCATCTTTTTCTTTTCCTAAACCAAAGTAACTCTGTTTATGCGTGTTATGCGATTTTATTAAAGCGTTTTCTTTGCCAATCAGCGTATTGATAACTTCTTTGGCTTTATATATTTCTTTGGTTTGGTCAATGATTGATAAAACTTTCACCACTTCATTTTTGGCTTCAATTTTCTTTTTCGGATTACGAACATTGTCGTCCATATCACCGCCTTCTCCGGTTACAGGGTCAAACTCTTCACCGAAATAATGCAATAAAAATTGTCGGCGTGAGATAGATGTTTCGGCATAAGCAATGACTTCATTAAGCAAAGCCGTTGCAATTTCTTTTTCGGCAATGGTTTTGTTTTGCGTGATAAATTTTTCAAGTTTTTCAATATCTTTATACGAATAGAAAGCCAAACAATGACCGATGCCGCCATCGCGTCCTGCCCTACCCGTTTCTTGATAGTAGCTTTCCAAACTTTTGGGCATATCATAATGGATTACAAAACGCACATCGGGTTTGTCAATCCCCATTCCAAATGCAATGGTTGCTACCACGACATCGGCTTCATTCATCAAAAACATATCTTGATGTTTGGACCGGGTTTTGCTGTCCAATCCGGCGTGATATGGTATGGCTTTAATGCCGTTTACTTGCAAGGTTTGCACCAATTGTTCTACGGATTTCCGGCTCAATGTATAGATAATTCCGGATTGTCCTTCCCGTTCTTTGATAAACTTAATCAGTTCTTTATCAACGTCTTTGGTTTTCGGACGAACTTCATAGAACAAATTAGGCCGGTTAAACGATGCCTTAAAAACATTGGCATCTTGTATCTGTAAGTTCTTTAAAATATCTTCTTGAACTTTGGTGGTTGCCGTAGCTGTCAAGGCAATAATCGGCAGATTGGGATCGATTTCATCAATAATTTTTCGCAGATTACCATATTCCGGACGAAAATCGTGTCCCCATTCTGAAATACAATGTGCTTCATCAATAGCAATAAATGACAGTTTAACCGAACGTAAAAATTCAACATTTTCTTCTTTTTTCAATGATTCGGGGGCTACATATAATAGTTTGGTAACACCGTTTCTAATGTCTTCTTTGACCTTACGGGTTTCGGTTTTATTTAAAGTTGAATTGAGTAAATGCACAATGCCGGGATTCTCGGAAATACCTCGTAAAGCATCAACCTGATTTTTCATCAAAGCAATCAATGGCGATACGACTATAGCCGTTCCGTCTTTAAGCAAAGCAGGTAATTGGTACGTCAAAGACTTACCACCACCGGTCGGCATCACGGCAAAGGTGTGATGATTATCCATAATGCTTTCGGTTACTTGCTCTTGCAGTCCTTTAA
>JALVEJ010000188.1 GCA_027031025.1 Flavobacteriales bacterium
CGGCGTTCGATATTTAACTTTGAAAGTAAGAAGTTATATTTAACAAGATAACTCATAATGTAATGAGCAGGACAAACGCACTATAAAAAAATTAAATATTTCTTTTAGCCCCATAGGGGCATCCTGTTTGTAGAACATAATACCATTACAATTCGATAAAGCCCCATAGGGGCGACCTAATAAAATTATCAATAGTACATTACAGGTCGCTCCTACGGAGCTATTTGTTATCATTAATTTATTTTGCTACAAACAGTATAGCTCCTACGGATCTGATATTAAGGGGTTTGTAAATAATTTTACATGGTTGCATTAATATTTTATGGCATTCCAGAATAATACACATATGGTGCATTTGCCCTGATGTAATGAGTAGATTATTAGTCGTTTTTAAAATTCTTTTTTAGTTTTCTTTTCATCAAAATAGCGTTCATATTGGCTGTAACAATTCAAAATGGCTTCCAATATTTGCAAATCATTGGCTTCACGGATGAATTTTTCGGGATAATCACACATTTCCAAGACCAAATACACATCTTTTTTATCAATTTTAAGTAAGCGTGACAAAATTTCCCTGTCGAATTTATTGGCTAAAATTTGTTTAACTTTATCTTCTTCTTGTATTTTTTTCAACCGCCGGAGGTCTTTGGCTCTGGTTGCAATAATATTATAAATCAAATCTACCGGATTCAAGATTTTTTTTAATACATCGTTGACTCTTGATAAGGCAGTAGGGCGAGGACTACCAAACATAGCCGCAATTTTAGGGCTGATATCAATAGGTTTTTGAACAGGAATCAAATTGATGTCAACAGGCAGGCTGCCGGTCAGTTGATCAGAACTGACAATCACTTCATCTAAGGCAACCGGTGCATCGAGCATATAAATGGTTTGATGTTTTTGCAATTGTTCAGGAGTGATTTTAAGATTCACTGTTTTATACCCCATAAAAGTAATGATTATGGAATCATTTATTTTAGCCGGCATACTAAACATACCGTTTTGATCGGAAGTTGTACCGTCCAATGAGGTCAAATTGACAATATTGGCACCGACGATAACTTGCTTAGTGCCGGCATGAATCAGTGTGCCGGTAAACAAGTTGTCCTGTCCCGAGACCAAAAAAGTTGCGCTTAAAAAAATAAAAAATAAAAAAATTTTATACATATTATTATACGCCAATTATTTGGTAAAAATATAAAAATCCTTTGGAGTGAACTGGCAATTAGGAAACTTTTAACGAAAAAGTTGCTACAAATAGCTTATTGCTTGGATTTTCTAATGAAAATTTATCAAAATCAGGTGTGATTTCATAAAGATATCACAAGGTTTTTTAAGTCCGTTTTAAGCTTTGTTAAAAGAAAAAAATGAAATTTGACGGATAAGAAAAGCCGGTTATATTTGCTGTTTTTTCACAGAAAAATTGTATCTTGCAATCTTAAAATAATTAAATGATTTTATATGAATAGTGAAGAGAGAATAATTCCTATTAATATTGAAGATGAGATGAAATCATCATACATAGATTATTCTATGTCGGTGATTGTATCAAGAGCATTGCCCGATGTGCGGGACGGTTTAAAGCCGGTTCACCGCCGTGTTTTATTCGGGATGCACGGACTAGGATTGGCTTCTAACAGACCTTATAAAAAATCGGCGAGAGTCGTTGGTGAAGTTTTAGGTAAATATCACCCGCATGGTGACAGTTCTGTTTACGATGCCATGGTGCGAATGGCACAAGAGTGGAGTATGCGCTATCAAATGGTTGACGGACAAGGGAACTTCGGGTCTATTGATGGCGATAGTCCGGCAGCTATGCGATATACAGAGGTGCGGATGCAAAAAATTTCGGAAGCTATGCTCTCCGATATCGATAAAGAAACCGTCGATTTTGTCAATAATTTTGACGATACACTTCAAGAACCAACCGTTTTACCTTCCAAAATACCGAGCTTGTTAATCAATGGTGCTTCCGGTATTGCCGTTGGGATGGCAACCAATATGCCGCCTCACAATTTGACTGAGGTTATCAATGGCACCGTGGCATATATCGACAATCCTGATATCGAAATTGATGAACTGATGACGCATATCAAAGCGCCTGATTTTCCAACCGGCGGTGTCATTTACGGTTACCAAGGTGTTAAAGATGCATTTATGACCGGACGCGGTCGTATTGTTTTGCGTGGTAAAACGCATTTTGAAGATATCAAAGGACGTGAAGCCATTGTCGTGACCGAAATTCCTTACCAAGTCAATAAAGCGGATATGATCAAAAAAACCGCCGACTTGGTCAATGATAAAAAACTCGAAGGCATTGCCGATATCAAGGATGAATCCGATAGAAAAGGTATGCGAATTGTGTATTATTTAAAACGCGATGCCATTCCTAATGTTGTGTTAAACAAATTGTTTAAATACACGGCACTGCAATCGACTTTTAATGTCAACAATATTGCATTGGTCAACGGCAGACCTGAAATGTTGAATTTGAAAGATTTGATAAAGGAATTTGTCAACCACCGTCACGAAGTGGTCACCCGCAGAACCCAATACGAACTGCGCAAAGCCGAAGAGCGCGCACATATTTTGGAAGGATTAATCATAGCATCTGATAATATTGACGAAGTCATTGCTATTATCCGAAGTTCTAAAAATGCCGAAGAAGCCCGTGACCGTTTAAGAGAACGTTTTGAACTGACTGAAATCCAAGCACGTGCCATAGTCGAAATGCGACTCAGACAATTAACCGGTTTGGAACAAGACAAGTTGCGCAGCGAATACGATGAATTAATGAAAACCATTGCCGACTTAAAAGATATTTTAGAGAAAAAGGAACGTCGGATGCAAATCATCAAAGATGAATTGCTCGAAATGCAAGAAAAATTTGGCGATGAACGCCGCACCGAAATCAATTATGCGGGTGGCGATGTCAGTATTGAAGATTTAATTCCTGATCACAAAGTGGTTATTACCATTTCGCATGCCGGTTATATCAAACGCACTTTGCTGTCGGAATACAAAGCGCAAAAACGCGGCGGCACCGGACAAAAAGGTGTCAAAACCCGTAGCGAAGACTTCTTAGAACATATTTTTGTCGCTTCAAATCATGAATATTTGTTGTTTTTTACCCAAAAAGGTAAAGTGTTTTGGATGCGTGTATTCGAAGTTCCCGAAGGTAGTAAAGTATCCAAAGGACGCGCTATTCAAAATTTGATTAACATAGATTCTGATGACAAAGTTAAAGCTTTCTTAAACACCAAAGACCTCAAAGACCAAGATTATATCAATTCGCATTATGTATTAATGGTAACCAAAAACGGTGTGGTTAAAAAAACTTTATTAGAACAATATTCCAGACCACGCCAAAACGGGATTGCCGCCATAACCATACGTGAAGGTGACGAATTGCTCGATGCCAAACTAACCGATGGTAACAGTCAAATCATGTTGGCGGCACGCAGTGGCAAAGCTGTCCGTTTTGAAGAAAATAAAATTCGTTCAATGGGACGGACCGCCTCGGGCGTGCGAGGGATTACGCTAGCAAATGACCAAGATGAAGTAGTTGGCACGGTTTCTGTAAGTGATTTATCGAAAGATATTTTGGTCGTTTCCGAAAAAGGTTACGGCAAACGCTCAAAACTGGAAGATTACCGGATAACCAATCGTGGCGGAAAAGGGGTTAAAACCATTAATATCACTGATAAAACCGGCGCTTTGGTTGCCTTAAAGGATGTAACGGACCATGACGATTTGATGATTATTACCAAAAAAGGTTTGACCATACGAATTCCGGTAGCTGACCTCAGAGTGATGGGACGCGCCACACAAGGCGTCAAACTGATTAATATTAAAGAAAATGATGCGATTGCCGCCGTTGCCAAAGTTATGCACAATGAAGACGAAATTGTAGAGGATGCAGAATACAATTCTGAAAATCAAGAAAAAAATAAGGAAGCACATCAATCTGACCAAACACAAAATAAAACTGAAGACTAACATAAACAAACTTAAATTTTAAAACCCATGAAAAAAATAACATTTATCTTATTAACCCTTATAGGTTTTAGTGTTTTTGCACAAAAATCAGAAGTCAAATCAGCCGAAAAAGCTTACAAAAAAGGTGATATTGCCACTGCTCAAGACATGATTCAAAAAGCTTGTAAACTTAAAGATCAAGCTGATGATAAAACCAAAGCCCGCATTATGTTCGTCAAGGCGGAAATTTTAGCCAAATTAGGTTCTAAAAATTTGGAAAATTATACAAAGGCGTTAAAAACCATTGAAAAACTGGAAGCTTTTGAAAAACAAATAGGGAGAGACAAATATACAGATGACGCCGAAGAATTGAAAACGCAAATCTCTAATGACATTTTAAAAATTGTCAACAACGATTTGAATACAAAAAATTATGAAGAATTGGAAAAATCGGCTATGTTAGCTTACGATTTAAATAAAAATGACGAATATAAATATTTTGCCGCTGTTGCCGCTTTGTTAAACAAGCATTATGAAACGGCTGAAAAATTGTTAAAAGAACTATATGACAGCGGTTATACAGGCGTTAAAGATATTGTTACCGTTAGAGACAAAGAATCCGGTAAACGGGTAACGGTCCGTGACGAAAAGGAAGCCAAACTGTTGATGCTTGCCGGCTCGCATGACGATATGAAAAAAGAAAAAACCAAAAGTCGTCGCCCTGACATTATTGCCAATTTATTATTTGTATATGGCAAACTCGGTAAAGATGATCAAGCTATCAAATTTATTGAAAAAGCCAAACAAGAAGACCCTAATAATTTGGATTTAATCATTGGTGAAGGTAATTACTATTTGAAAAAAGGCGACAATGAAAAATTTGCGGCTGCCATGCAAAAAGCGGTGGAATTAGACCCTAAAAATAAGTTGATAAACTTCAATTTGGCAACGGCTTATTACCAACTGAAAAAATATGACCAAGCTAAAAAATATTATGAAAAAACCTTAGAACTTGATCCTAATTATATCGATGCTTACAAAGGTTTAGCTTATATCGTTTTGGTGCCGGAAGAAGGTATTACCAAAGAAATGAACAAAGACGAAGTTTTGATGAATGACCAATTGTATAATAAATACAACAATCAACGTTTGGATTTGTATCGTCAAACTTTACCTTATTTGGAAAAAGCCTTGAAAATTGACCCTAATGATGAAACCGTTTTGGTTATGTTGAAAAAAATCTATCGTGATTTGGATATGAAAGACAAATATAAAGCAGTTAAAGCCAAGTTAGATATGATGAAAGCCAAATAATAAATGCTCAGATAAATTTTTATTAAGCCGGAAAAATTGCTTTCCGGCTTTTTTTATGTTTTTTTCATAATCAAATAAGTAACCAATGGTGCGCCAAACAATGCGGTGATGCTGTTGATAGGTAAGCTTAACACACTGCCGGGCACTTGCGCAATGGTATCACAAATCAATAATAAAATTCCGCCAATTAAAATAACTGCCGTAAGTAAAATTTGATGCAGATAGGTTTTGAAATATAAACGGGCAATATGCGGGACAGCCAAGCCGACAAATGCCACCGGACCAACAAAAGCTGTAATAACGCCAACCAAAATGCCGCTAAGAATTATTAATACTAAATTAGTGCGATACACATTGATCCCTAATGATTTGGCATAATTTTCACCTAACAATAACGCATTTAAATCTTTGACAAAAAACAAGCTGAGTCCAATAGCTAAAAAATTGATGCTTCCCATTAATAAAATATGTTCCCAAGTTTGATTACCTAAATTTCCCATTGACCAAAACACAAATTTTTGAAGGGCGTCGGCTTGCGTAAAATAACTCAAAATATTAATCAAAGCACCGGAAAAAATACCTAACATCAAACCCGCAATCAATAGATTAACCGGCGATTTAAGTTTTTGATACAAAATGATAATTCCCAACAAACTGAGAACACTGCCCGTTGCTGCTGCCAAAACAATGGAAACATTTCCTGTTGAACCAAAGCCAAAAATGCTACTCCCTAAAATTAGAATCGCTACTCCGAGTCCGCCGGCAGCGCTGGTGCCTAACACATAGGGGCCTACAATGGGATTGCGAAAAACACTTTGCATCAACAAACCGCTTACCGCTAATGAGGCACCGGTAATAAACGCTGTAAAAAATTTGGCTAAACGGTATAGTAAAATTTGCCTGACACCGGGATCTAAACTTTTGCCTTGCCAGATTTGTTCCCAAACATCGATAGGTAAAATGACAGACCCTAAACTCAAATTGATGAGTATTGATAAAAATAACAACAAAATTAAAATGCTAAATTTTCGGGTATGTGTCATAAAAATTTTTTGTAAAAATACAAAACTTTCCTGCTGTTAAGTAAAGCGTGAAGAATTTGTTAATGATGGACAAAAAAATCAATAAAAAACTATCAAAATTGTAACCTTTTCTCATTTCTTGCGTAATAGTAGATGAACACCATCAATTAAAATTCCGTAACAATATGAGACAACTTAAAATTACCAAACAGGTTACTAACAGAGAAACCGCGTCTTTAGACAAGTATTTGCAAGAAATCGGTAAGGTAGATTTAATTACCGCCGATGAAGAAGTGGAGTTGGCACAACGCATAAAAGCAGGCGATAAGCAAGCTTTGGAAAAATTGGTTAAATCCAATCTGCGGTTTGTCGTTTCCGTTGCCAAGCAATACCAAAATCAAGGTTTATCTTTACCCGATTTAATCAATGAAGGCAACTTAGGACTTATCAAAGCTGCTAAACGTTTTGATGAGACGCGTGGTTTCAAATTTATTTCTTATGCCGTTTGGTGGATTCGCCAATCAATCTTGCAAGCATTGGCAGAGCAATCCCGTATTGTTCGTTTACCTTTGAACAAAATAGGCTCCATCAATAAGATTAATAAGATGTATGCCAAACTGGAACAAGAAAACGAGCGTCCGCCATCACCGGAAGAATTGGCAGAAGCTTTGGATATGTCTATCAATGACGTTAAAATTTCGCTTAAAAATGCCGGACGTCACATATCAATGGATGCCCCTTTGGTTGAAGGTGAAGAATCTAATTTGTATGATGTTTTGCGTTCGGGAGAATCACCCAGTCCCGACAAAACTTTAATGTTAGAATCGCTAAGAACGGAAATTGAGCGTGCTTTAAATACCTTAACGCCAAGAGAAGCCGATGTTATCAAATTGTATTTTGGTTTAAACGGTAACCATATGATGACCTTGGAAGAAATAGGCGAAACCTTTGATTTAACGCGCGAACGTGTAAGACAAATCAAAGAAAAAGCTATTCGCCGCTTGAAACATACTTCCAGAAGTAAGATTTTAAAATCTTATCTCGGATAAAATAATTAACATATTTTTAAAATCCCTTCTTGAATAACAGGAAGGGATTTTTTTATGATAAAAGTCTATAAAATTATCAATTTTTTAAAAACTTCACGATACCGGTTTGTTGATTATCAAGTGTTACTTGCATCAGATACATGCCGTTTTTTAAGGCACTCACATCAATGTTTGAAACATGTTCATGATATTTTTTAAGCAAACGCCCATTTAAATCAAAAATTTTAACTGCTGTTACAGACTGATTATTTTTCGGTTTTAAATATAAGGTTTGATGCACCGGATTGGGATAAAATTTAAAGCCCAAAGATTTTAATTCGGTCATACTATTGACGCCGATTAAGTTATTAAAATCAGTTGCATTGCCATGAAACGAATCCAAATCAACGTTACCGGAAATACCGTTGACACTACCATACCATGAATATTGTTTGAAGAGCCAAGTATTCCAGTTGCCCAAATTTGAGGGTGGGGTAGAGGGGGCGGTGCCGGGTTTGGCAATCCAAAGACCGTAAGAATTAAGTGAGCTGTTTAAGTAAGCAGCATAATGTGAGTTGAGATACAAAATGGGTCTCACACCGGTTTGCGATTCAACTCTGTTAAGCCATGTTTGAACCCAGGAAGTCAGCTGTGACGATGTATAAATTTGGTCTAAATGGGTTGATGAATTCGGGTCTTCCAAATCTAAAACCGGTGGTAAAAATCCGTTACCGATGTAGCTTGAAGCGGTATTGATAAAATTATTGGCATCTTGCAGTGCCGTATTATTATCGGGGCGAGCAAAATGATAAGCACCCATTACAATACCGGCATTAGTTCCGGCAGTCATATAAGTTGTAAAATTCGGGTCATGATATGTCATACCTTCGGTAGCTTTACAATAAGCAAACACTTTACCGTCATTGGCAACCAATTGCCAGTTGATGTTCCCTTGATGATGTGATACATCAATACCGAGTATTGTTTGTGCCGAAATAATTTGTACTGAAAGGAACCAAAAAAACGTAAAAATTTTTTTCATGGGAAAATATTTTAATCTACTACCTTTATTCAACTGTTTTTATTTGTTGTACGAAATGCTCAAATTCTGATTTTGCTTTGGTATTATTTTTGGGCAAATCATAAACAATTTCCAATAGCCCTTTATGATTAGGAGACATAACATAAATCTTATGTCTGATATATGGTTCCGGTAAAAGATGCCCCTTGCCGTCATGGGTTAATGTTTCGTCTATCTTAAAAGCGGACTGTTTTGCAATTAATATTGGTTGGGTTTTAACAGATGTATTTTCCGAATAATATTTATACAAAGTCATTCCCGGTTTTCCGGGATGATAAATTAATCTGATGCGACTTTGCGTATCATTATCAACATAAAAACTTTCAATTGTCTTGACTTGACCTTTTAAATCAACACTTTTAAAATCTTCCATTTTTGTTACCCAATATTTAGGAATACTAAACTGAAACCCATATTTCTTGGTTACTTCATTGGATTGTGTCGTTGGAGTATCAACAACTGATTTTGTTATTTGGTTTTGTCTAACATCTTGTTGTGTTGTGCTTTTGGTATTACCGCAAGAAAAATTCAAACTCAATGTTACGGCTAAAATTAATAAAGTTTTCATAAGCAAATTTTAAGTGTTGATTATGTAAATATTTATATAAAATTTTGATTATACGATGGCATAAATTTACAATAAATATTGACATATTGTTAATTCTTTTCTAAAATTTTGAATCACAAATTGAAAGTTGTTTTTTAGAAAAATACGATAAAAGCATTATTGAATAAGCTGATAAATGTTAAAAAAAAACGCATAATTATTGTATCTACAGTTGCAAAAAAATGTGTTGGTGTTTTCTTATTCTTATTTCATCAAAAAAATCGGTCACTTCGGTACATCCCACCCGACTTTCGTTGGGGGGAATACTCAGTGACCTTTCATCAGTTCATCAATTCATCAGTTATTGTTCCCTAAACTTCAACAAAGCTCTAATCGGATAATGATCCGAATACCTGAAATGATTTAAAGTTTCAAATTGTAAAACTTGCATTTTTTTCTCGTTGGGCAGTATAAAATCAATACGCAACGGTACCCATTTATAACGCCAAGTAAA
>JALVEJ010000189.1 GCA_027031025.1 Flavobacteriales bacterium
GACAGACTTATTTGAAGGGCAACCTATGGAAGATTCCATAATGGAATACGACTTGAAAGAAGCCGGTACGCTGAGTTTGATTAACGGCGTTGGGAATAATCTTGTATTGTCAGAAGAACAAATTTTAGAGAATCTGAAAAAAATACAAAAACGAAATGAATTGCCCGTGTCGGAAAAATTAGATGGTATGCACTTTTCCGTAGAAATGGAAACGGGGACAGGCAAAACTTATGTGTATTTAAGGACAATTTACGAACTTAATAAGCTCTATGGTTTCAAGAAGTTTGTCATTGTTGTGCCTTCGATTGCCATTCGAGAAGGCGTTTTAAAAAACTTGGAAATCACGCACGAGCATTTTCAAAACCTTTATGACAACACACCTATAACTTATCAGGTCTATGAAAGTAGGAAAGTTTCAACGTTAAGAGGTTTTGCCACAAACAACACGATAGAAGTTTTGGTAATCAATATTGATTCATTTGCCAAGGATGAAAACATTATCAATAAGCCAAACGATAAATTAAACGGACAAAAACCCATTGAGTTTATTCAAGCAACCAATCCGATTGTAATTGTGGACGAACCGCAAAATATGGAGACCGAAAAGCGAATAAAAGCAATAGACAATCTAAATCCGCTTTGCACGCTTCGTTATTCGGCGACACATAGAAATCTGTATAATCTAACTTACAGCTTAAATCCTGTCAAGGCTTATGATTTGGGTTTGGTAAAACAAATTGAAGTGGACTCAATAATAGAGGAAAATGCCTATAATGATGCCTATGTTTCCGTTGAATCAATCAATGCCACCAAGACAAAAGTAACCGCCAAAATTTTTATATACTGTAATGATAAAAACGGGGTCAAAAAGAAAAAAGTAACCGTAAAAGTAAGAGATGATTTATATAAACTTTCCAATGAGCGGGAAATTTATTCCAGTGGATATATTGTTGAAGAAATTGACGCTGTAAACAATTGTATTTCACTGTCAAACGGTAGTATTTTATACCAAGGCGACACACAAGGCGGATTGACAGATGAAATAATGAAAATGCAAATCCGCAAAACGGTTGAGGAGCATTTAAAAAAAGAAAAACGGCTGAATAAAAAGGGCATTAAAGTATTATCATTGTTCTTTATTGATAAGGTAGCCAATTACAGACAGTATGATGGTGCTGGCAATCCGGTTCAAGGGAAATTTGCCGAATGGTTTGAAGAGATTTACCAAGAATATATTTCAAAGCCGGCATTTAAAGAACTAGATAAATTCCCTGCAAAAGAAGTTCATAACGGATATTTTTCGCAAGATAAAAAAGGAAAATTTAAAGATACCTCGGGAGAAACAAAAGCAGATGATGATACTTACAGCCTGATAATGAAAGATAAGGAGAAGCTGTTAGATATTGATAATTCTTTGCGCTTTATCTTTTCGCACTCGGCATTACGTGAAGGTTGGGATAATCCTAATGTGTTTCAAATCTGTACATTAAACGAAACCAAGTCAGACATAAAAAAGAGACAGGAAATTGGTAGGGGATTGCGTTTGGCAGTTGACCAAACAGGTAAAAGAACTTACGACCGGAATATTAACAGACTGACGGTGATTGCCAATGAGTCTTATGACGATTTTGCTAAAACCCTGCAAAAAGAAATTGAGGAAGATTGCGGAGTAGAATTTAAGGGCAGAATTAAGAATAAAAGAAATCGTACCCCAATCAAATACAGAAAAGGATTTGAAGCTGATCCGAAATTCTTGGAAATTTGGGAACGTCTTAAAAAGAAAACAACCTATCGTGTGGATTACAGCACAAAAGATTTGATTGATTCGGCTTCAAAAGCTGTTAAAGAATTACCGGAGATAAAAGCACCTTCCATTCGTTCGACAAAAGTCTCAATAAGTGTTACCGGCCATGGGGTGGGAACTACGTATGTGGGTGAAAAAGTTGAGTCTTACGGAGGTTATTCTTGGAAGATCCCTGATGTGTTAGGTTATATTCAAAGCAAGACAGAATTAACGCGTTCTACAATCCATGAAATATTAAGTAAATCCGGTAGAATTGGCGATATTTTAATAAACCCCCAGTTGTTTTTGGATTTATCTGTGCAAGCTATTAAGCGGGCATTGTACGACATCATGATTGATGGTATCAAATATCAAAAAATAGGCGGACAAGAATATGAAATGACCTTGTTTGAAGCACAAGAGTTGGAGGTCTATTTGAATGAATACACTTTTAAAGTGAGTGATAATTCAAAAACGATTTATGATGAATGGATTCCTTTGGATTCCAATGTAGAGAGCCAATTTGCAAGAGATTGTGAAACGAGCGAGCAAATAAAATTCTATTTCAAATTGCCGAGTTGGTTTACTATTCCAACTCCAATTGGTAATTACAATCCCGATTGGGCGTTGGTTTTTGAAGACGACAAGAAAATATACTTTGTGGCAGAGACCAAAGACACGGGAACACGGGAAGTT
>JALVEJ010000190.1 GCA_027031025.1 Flavobacteriales bacterium
AATTTTCAAATTCATTTTTAGCGGCATAAAGTGCTTGTTCAAACAAATCATTTTCAAAACAATCAAAGTCAAATTCAGATAAAGTCCATTTATTAAATTTTTTAACATCCATAATCACTACAATTTAAAAGGTTAGCACCGTAAAGGTAGTGATTTTTCCCGACAGGCAGACACCCGGGTTCGAGTCCCGGGCGGGAACTAAATTTTAAAACAAACCGGACATGAAACCAAATCACAAAAAAAGCTTACACCGCAAACTGATGACTTTGCTGTCAAAAGCCGGTATTGATGACGATATGCGGCACGAGATGATACACCGATTTACCGGTGGCAGAACCACATCGTCCAAAGACCTGTCGGCAGCCGAGCTGGCAAAACTCATCAACCGCTTACAAGGCGATTACGAAGACCAATTGCGCCGTTTGCGCAGCGAAATACTCGCCATAGCCACGCGCACCGGCATACACGACCCGGGCGACTGGGAAAAATTTAACCGGTTTATGATACACCGCAGCATAGCGCACAAACCGCTCAACCAATACAACATAGCCGAGCTGAAATCTTTACGCAAACAATTTCGCGCCATTGAGCGCCGCCGCAAACAACAAAAAGCCGTGTTCCGGCTCAAAAAATGGCAGTTAAACTAACACCCGAAGCCCAATGATAAAGAAATTAGACCCCAAGCAAAAAAAGCAGCACCGCCAAACCGGCACCATTCCGCCCGACTGGTGGAATTATGGTATCAACCCCATTTTAGGCTATCGCAATTACCAATTGGTAAAACCGAAAGTTGTCGAAAACTCGCAACCGGTGCCAAAAGCGGTCAGAAATGAAACATAATACTTTTCACTACCCCGATTTACCGGGAAGAAATCTTTTGTCATTTCGAACGCAGTGAGAAATCTCATATAAAACCTTAAAAATTATATCGTATGATTATTATTAAATTACCCCTTGAAGTCAACATTTACAAGCTCGAAACCATTATTTACGGGCTTAAAACCTACCTGATGGTGCAAGCAGACGCATACAGCAACGGCAAAACAGCCGGCGACCGTTTTGATACCATGAAATATCAAATAGCCCTAAAACTGACCGATAAGCTACTGCGCAAGCTGACGGACAAAAAGCTCAATCCGGGCAAAAAAGACAGCTTTAAAATAAAGCTTTTATACCACGAGGCGCTGGTAATGCTCGACGTCTTACAAAACTTTGAAACATCAAGCCCCAACGCCCGTGTCGCCGCCAATCAAATCATCGCACAATTAGATAAAAATTTATAACCGTGCCAAGCGGTAAAGTGTCAAGTGCGTCCGCTGTCATTTCGAAAAAGTAACAAATAAGCGGCATCTGTCATTTCAACAGAGCGAAGCGATGAGAAATCTAACTTTTAATTAAAAACCCCCATAAATATGAAACAAACTTTAATCAATAAAATAGTTAAATTGCTAAAAACAGGCGAATTTTATTTGGACCTGCTTAAACCTGCTTCCGGCAGGTTACACATATTTTACGATAAAAAAACAGATGACTTTATCGAGGAATACTGGCATGAAGACCCGCAATTTCATGACTTTGATTTAAGATACCGGCAAGCCGTTACCCGCCGGTTACTATACAAAAGATTGAACACTTTTAGAATAATGAGTATGATTAAAAAACGTCCACGCCGAAGAAAATAAACAATAACCTTATGAAACCAGAAGCCATAAAACAAGCCGTCAGTGCGCTTAAAGACAGACAAAGGTCTTTACAAAAAAGTCTTAAAATTATTGAAGGTATGATAGATACCTACCAAAACAAGCTCTGCCCACACCAATACGAAGACGGGCGCAGCGCCATTGAGGAGGATGCCCCCTTTCACCCGGCAAGTAGCCGGCAATGCCAAATATGTGGTAAGTATTTTTAGTTAAAAGTTGATAAAACGCCGGTTAATTTTATACCAAACAGCCCTGTGTTGTTTGGTATATTTTTTTATTTATCGCTTGCATTTATGCAAGTATTTAATTTTTTTCATACATTTGTATCATTAATTTGTTTTTTTGCAGCAAATTTCAATAATTTTAAACAACCCCTTAGTCTTAAAAAGCCATGACTTCAAACAAAAGAAAAAAAATTGATAACTGGTTGTCAATTTTTTTTGGTGCCTTAGCAATCTTGGCTATCAAATCAATTTTTGATAGTGATGATAGTAAGATTGTTTCAAAAAAAGGGCGAAAAATACTACAAGACAAAGAGAAAATGGCTGAAATAAATGAGCTTATAAAAAAGGCCGAAAAGTCTTCTTCAAAAATTAACGAAATTTGCATTTAGTATTTAGTTATGCAGATTACATTGGGCTTCTTTCTTATATTAATTCTGATAGTATTACCCGGTCTTATTTTTAGAAGATTATACTTCTATGGCGAATTTTCAAAACAATTTCATTCCGATTACAGCTTTATTAAAGTATTATCATTATCAGCCGTCCCT
>JALVEJ010000191.1 GCA_027031025.1 Flavobacteriales bacterium
AATTTTCTATTAACTCGTTAAACCTATGTAACGACCAACCAAAATGACGCAACTCGAATTTGTAAATACAGTTAAACGACTGGAAGACAAGATGTTTCGCTTGGCAAAAATGATGCTGATTTCGGCGGATGAAGCTGCCGATGCCGTACAAGAAGTTTTTACAAAACTATGGCTCAAGCGCGACCAATTTAATCGTATCAGCAATACCGACGCCTATTTTATGCGAGCCGTACGAAACTATTGTTTGGACCGGATCAAATCAAAACAAGCCAAAGAAAACCGGTTAGATACAGTCGCTTTTATGATGAAAGCCCCATCGTCAGAGGAACAATATGATACGCATGAAGCTGTCAGTATTGTGGAACAGTTGATGCTGGAATTACCTGAAAAACAACGTCTCATTGTACAATTACGAGATATTGAAGGTTATGAATTTAAAGAAATAGCCCAAATATTAGACATGAATGAAAATGCCGTCAGAACGGCACTGTCACGTGCCAGAAAAACTTTAAAAAACGCTTTAATTAAACAATATGAATACGGATTACAAACACATCGACAATATTCTTAACAAATATTTCGACGGGCTGACCAACTTGCAAGAAGAAGCCGAATTGCGCCGGTATTTTCATTCCGGTAAAGTTGCTGCAGCACATGAGCCTTATAAAGCACTGTTTCAGTATATAAACCAAGCACAGCAAACCGGCAATCCACAGCCCATACAAATACCACAACCCAAACGCAATCGCCGTTTTTACTATGCGGCTTCCGTGGCGCTACTGATGGGGTTAGGATTGGTATGGCTTTTGCAAAACAATCATAAAACAAGTATTCATTTGAATGATGCAAGTGCGCATATTCAAATATCCAATCAAAATCCTAAAAAGAAAAAGGAAGCCGAAAAAGAACTCAAAAAATTCACTCATAATGTCTCTCAAGGATTGGACAAAACCGGTGCCTTGAGTATTTTCGGACAAACTACCAAAAAAGTGTTTAATTTAAAAACAAAACAAAAATGAAAAAAGTAATATTCTTATTCAGTTTATTTATCGGTCTAACGAGTTTTGCACAAAGCTTGTTTGATAAATATGAAGACATTGACCAAGTTTCCTCGGTAGTCGTAACCGACGAAATGTTTAAATTACTCAAAGAAATTGAACCCGAAAGTGCCGAAGCCAAAGAAGATATCAGCGTTTTAAGCGACTTAACGGGACTTAAAGTTTTTTCAACGGAAGATGCTACAACAGCTAATCAAATTGTCAATGATGCCAACCGCTATATCAAGGATAAAAAAATGATAGAATTGATGCGTATCAATGACAAAGATAATAATGTTAAATTTTATATCGTCAAAGGCGACCAACCACATATCGCCAAAGAGTTGATTATGATTCTAAAATCAAAAGACCCTCAAAAACCACAAACGGTCATGATGTTGGTAACCGGAAAAATCGATTTGAAAAAATTGTCGAAATTAAATAAAAAGGTCAAAATTATTGATGGTAAATATTTGAAAAAAGTTGAAGAAGAGCAGGGTAACTAAAAAACATAATCATGTCAAAAAAACTATATAATATATTGATTATAAGCTCTTTATTATTGCTTATAACAGCTTGTAAAACCGATCCGCTGGAAGATTATTTTGTACAAGCGACAGAAAGCCCAGACTATTTTGTTGTAAATATTCCGGCGAGTATTATCTCATTTGATGAGGACCAATTAGACCCCAAAACACTTAAAGATGTACATTCTATTAAAAAAATGAATGTATTGGTTTACAAAAATAATTTTAAGCCGGCTAAAAAACAAGCAGAATTTGAAAAAGCACATAAAATTATCAACAGTAAACATTTTAAAACTTTAACCAAAATCAATAACAAAGGTTATGAAGTAGTTTTTTCATACCAAGGTAAACCCACCGGCATTGATGAAATTGTTTTTTTAGGAAAAGATAAAAATTACAATTTTGTCATCGGGATGCTTAAAGGCAAAGATGTTAATGTTAATAGTATTGCTAAAGCTTTAAAACACATCAAAAAAGTAGATAAATCACAAGCGGAATCTGTGATAGAAATTTTAAAACCTAACAGAGAAACAGAAAGTGCCAAATAAAAAGTATCGAGTAATGTTGCGCGAAATTTTTATAGGCATCGGGTATTATGCTACAGCTATCCGGTATTTTTTTAAATTCCGACTTTACAAATATCTCTTATTACTACTGATTTTACTTATAATTTTTGCCTTTCCTGTTGTTATTTTTGATTTTTTTATTAATTTTCTATCCGATTTAATTCCTTATTTCAAAGTTCAAAAATACGCTTTATTGACTGTTAATATGGTTGCCGGCATTTCCGGATTTCTTTTACTTTTGGTTTTGTCACCGGTATTTTCAATGGTATCAGAAGAGGTTGGCAAATACTTGTCGGGGCAGACTTACCGGTTTTCACCCGTACAACTGTTTAAAGATGTTG
>JALVEJ010000192.1 GCA_027031025.1 Flavobacteriales bacterium
TATTAGTTATAGTTAGTTAATTAGTGTTTATGGGGTGTTTCATTATGTGATTTCTCTGTCTTATGCTCCTCTTTAATTTGATGTTGAATCATTATGTTGATGAGCTGTTTCATCATGTTTTGTTTCGCTGGATGATTTATCATGCTGATCTGTCGCAACTTTGTTGGCTGTTTTTTCATCATTATCTTCTCCTTCCTCATGCTGATGTGCATGTCCTTCGCCTGAAGAATTGGGTATTGATTTTACCCCTAGCCCGTAGCGATAAACTGCTTCTCCACCTAACCAGCCTGTAGTTGCCAATAATCCCCCTGCAACCAGCAAGGCAAGTAAAAAAATTGGATTTGCCTTATGTTTTTGTAGTAACGACCAAAGAGCAAGCACAATAAAGATACCTAAGGTAAGCAACGCCCAATTACGATGTTCCGTCATGGCTAAATGAGAAGGGGTGTCATGTGTGACACTGTTATAGGCAAACCAACCTGCAATAGCAGTCATAATGGCAAAGCCTGTGCCAATCATCAGATTGGATTTTGCTAGTATGTTCAGGTTTGCTTGATACTCATTCTTTGCAGGTAATATTGCTTTTATCAGATAGAAAATAACCGCCAAAGAAAGCAATGCAATGGTGAAATGTACAAAAACAGGATGCCAGTTTGGTATTATTTCTATCATATTTTTATTCTCCTCTATTAAGTTATCTATAAATTATTATTTTTAAATAACAATATTATTGATTAGTCATAGAATAAAATGAGGCTATGCTGTTTTCATAAGAATTATTAGAAGAAGCCGATGTTTTATGAAATTTAACTGGCAAATAGGTTGTACTGTTATAAGTAAAAAGATCAGCCTCTGAACCATCATATAAAGATTTAGGACTTCCTTCGTGTACAACTGATACAGTAGGCGCATCATAATCTTCTTCACTCGCTGATACTGCACCAGTGATTATTAAGCTAAAAACAGCTACTAATAAAACTTTTTTTGTGTTGTTTTTCATGGTTTTCTTCTCTTTCGGATGATTAGTTGTAATAAAAATGATATTTTTTCTGGATGTTGGTTAATTAATATTATTTTGTGCTAATTACGATTAGCTTTTTTATTATTCGCAGAGTTATCTAAACCTGTCAATAATTAATTCGCAATTATTTTCAATAAATCTATTATAAACAGGCGCTAGAATGCATTTAATTTATTGATAAATTAAAATAGATATTGTGATAAATTATTTAATTAACGATAATATTTAATTTAAATACATACATTAATATTCTGCAAAATAATAAATTATTAGCAAAATTAAGGAATGGAATATTCCTATTGTTTATTAGACGAGTGGTGGGCGTAGTTCAGGAGAGATGGAGCGAGTATAGAAATGCACAAATGCTATTTCTGGGTTACTGCTACTAATACTAAAGGGAAGGGTAAAAGAAAAATTAGCAATATGCGCAGGAGAAAGGGTGCAAGTGGCAACGCATTTCGCCTTGCAAAGATCACTAGATGATCCGTCCATATTACAAGTATCATGGGATGACATGCTTAGACAATGTTCGCTATTATTGGCGGACATTGTATGCTTACTGGTTTGGCTTATTGTATTATCTACATCAAAAGATACCATTGTCATAGCCCCTAGAGGGGAAAACAATGTATTTAATGCAAAAATAAGAATAAGTAAACGTGTCATAATATGGTATGGAATCTTAAAAAAGTAACGGAATGCTAGCATAAAAAAATTGAAGAGGGATAAACACACAAAAAAAATAGGTGATTTATCTCTCAAAAATATTAAGCTGTATCCATGAGGTCACGACAACATAGGCATTGACCTCATGAGTTCAGGATTAATTATTGCTTGAATAGTAAAGTGGATCTCCTAAAACAGTACCTGTTGGAATATTATTTTCATTAAGAAGCGATACTTTATGAAACTCTGTAGGAATATAGCTTGAGCTATTGTAAGTAAATAAATCGCCTTCAGCACCATTATACAATGGTTCTTGGCTATTCTGATGTACTACTGATACTGCGCTTGCATCAAGATCATAATCTTCTTCACTTGCTGATACTGCACCAGTGACTATTAAGCTAAAAACAGTTGCTAATAAAACTTTTTGTGTATTGTTTTTCATAATCTTCTTCTCTTTATTAATGGTTAGTTATAATAAGTTTGCTTACCTTTAATAAACGTAAGCTTTGTTTTTTTGGATGCAATTTAATTAATATTATTTTAAACATTAAATCTGCTTCCTTTTTTATTAATTACAAAATTATTTAAATCTGTCAATCATTATTTTATTTCTTATTTTTAATTGACTAATTATAAATGGGTGCGCGAACACATTTAATTTATTGGAAAATTAAAAATAGATACTATGATGGATTATTTAATGAGTGATTGTTTTTTGTTTAAAATATAATCTAAATACACTCATTAATATTTTGCTAAATAGAATAATAAA
>JALVEJ010000193.1 GCA_027031025.1 Flavobacteriales bacterium
CAAACCGAGATGACTTATCCCGGACAAGTAAAAGTAACGGTGATTCGTGAAACACGTGCAGTTAATATAGCACGATAGTAAATTTTACTTTACAGTATTGTAATGTCCTATACAAGAATATTGCTTAACAATAGGAATTGTGTGCCTTGTTAGTTTTATGGATTTGTCATTATCTTGTAGATTAGTATTAATATTTAGAAAAGTATCATTTTTCAATGAAGAAAGTTATTAAAATAAAATTACTTTTGGTTTTTATTTCCATAAATTATTTAACGGCACAAACAACAAGTGAATTGTTAATTCGATCATCATTTAATAATATCATTGTTGACAAAACAGTTGTTTGGAATCACCATCTTAGAGGCACCGACACTGTTACCAATTATGTTTTTCCGGATGATTTACCCGGAAATTTTATAGAACATTATTTTAATTATGTTGTTGGTGATATGGATCATTATGCTGATTATGCCAATGCTGAAATTGTCAATACAATAGGATACGATGGCAATCCAACCAATGCTCTTTATATAGAATTTATAAGAGATGATACTAATTTTCCTGCCTATTCTAGAGTTCAATATGAAATGTTTGGAGATGATACTTCAAACGATCCTGTTCAACGGATGAATCAAGGGTATATAAAATACAGAATAAAAACCCATATAGATCATACAGATACAATATCCGACTGGCGATTGCCTATTGAATGGAAAGATATGGAAGATGATGGGTTTAGAATGGGACTTTATATCTATGATTCAAATACTAATTCACCATATTGGGTTGCCAAAGGTCAATACATGATAAATGGCGAATTAGGAGATGATGTTTGGCAATTTGATAATTACGATATTCCGGTTATTGAAGATGATTGGTTTGAATTAGAAATATATTGGTATGGTAATGCGGATCCAAATTTAGGAAGATTTAAGATAGCAATTAATGGGCAAATCCTATTTGATATTACGAATCAAACCAAAGACCCGAATCAGCCCAATAAAATGTTTTATTTTATGCCCTTTAAAGTTTACGGAACTGCCGGTTATTCTTTTATAACAGATTTCGAATATTGGGACAAACCGCCACCAAGCAGTGTATTATATGAAAGTTCACTAGGGACACATAATAAAGATACTATTTCCAATAGGGGTGTTTATCCTATTCCAACTAGTCGATTTTTGAATATTTCCAAAGAAAATTTGGGGTTAGCATATCAAATATCTACAATTTCCGGCATAATGATTTTAAAAGGAGTTGTTGAAAATCAAATACTAGAGGTTTCTTCTCTTAAAAAAGGCGTTTATTTTATAAAGTTTACAGATGAATTTCAGAATGTTATACAGCTTGCTAAATTTATAAAAAAATAGGCTCTCTTTCTATTCAGATGAGTTATATATATAATGTCTCTAAAACTAATGCCTACCTTTGGGGTTTCAAAACTTTGTTTAATTGTTTTATTACAATCAATTATTTCGGTTCTTCGGGTTTAGTTAGTAAACCCCAAAGGTGTGATATATTTACAGAAAATTAATGTCGGTAAAAACATCAACCCGAAGGGGGTAAATTGTATTACTACAAATGTGTCGTGCCTACGGCACTCAATGTTTTTCCGACCTGGTAGGTTTCCAAAAACAAACATATAAGGTCTTTTAAACATCAAATTATCAGTTGTTTGTCATTTTGAACGTTACAAAGATGTCGCCTCTGTGGAACTCGTGATCAATTATTCTATTATAAAATAGTCCCTGAGGGACGAAATCTTGGTAGCAATAAGATAATAATGACAAAGAAAAGCTCCGTAGGAGCGACACTTAAAACCTAAAATTAGATATTTGCCGATGTGCATAGCAAAACTAAATTATTATTATCTACACAAAATAATATAGACCCAAAATAAAACTAAAAAAGTTTAATTTTATCATTATTTATACTAAAAAATTCTTACTTTCGTTTATTATTTTTATTGAAGTTGAATCCAAATCAAACCAAACAAAATTTATGAGTTTAATCAGCCTTTTACAAGCAACACAAGTACAAGACACTTTGTCGCAAGCCGGTCAAATGGCGGGAGAAGTGGTTTCACAAGAAAAAAAACTACGCGTTATTGATTTAATTATGAACTCCGGAACAGGGGGTATCATTATTATTTCTGTGTTATTTATTATGCTTTTCGTAGCCTTGGTCATTTATTTTGAACGGCTTTCAGCTATTAAAGCAGCAGCAAAAGTCGATCCGAATTTTATGAATCAAATAAAAGCTTATATCAAAAATGGTAATATTGATGGAGCTAAAATGCTATGCCAACAATATGATACTTCGGTTGCCAATTTGATTGAAAAAGGTATCAGTCGTATTGGCAAACCGCTTGATGATATTAATAAAGCCATAGAAAATGCCGGTAAATTGGAAGTGTATAAACTGGAAAAAAATGTCAGCACTTTGGCTACTATTGCAGGCGCAGCGCCTATGATTGGTTTTCTGGGAACCGTTATTGGTATGATTTTGGCTTTTCACAATATGGCCAGTGGTGGCGGTAAAATTGAAGTTGCTTCATTGGCACAAGGTATATACACGGCCATGACTACAACCGTTGCCGGTTTGATTGTGGGTATTATAGCCTATATTGCTTACAACCATTTGGTGGTTAAAACCGATAAAGTAGTGCATCAAATGGAAGCTAATGCCGTAGAATTTTTAGATTTACTTAACGAACCAAGCTAAGCAATTATGGATATCAGAGGTCGAAATAAAGTCAGCCCGGAATTTAGCATGTCGTCAATGACAGACATTGTTTTCTTATTGTTGATATTTTTTATGCTTACTTCAACATTGGTCACGGCAGATGCCCTAGATTTGGTTTTGCCAAAAGCCAAAGGAAAAACCGAGCACAGTCAGAATTTGTCAGTTAGTATCAATAAAAAATTAGAGTATTACATCAATAAAAAGAAAGTGGCTAAGAATAATTTGGAAACACACTTGAAAGCCATGTTATCCAAAGAAAAAAAACCGGTGATTATTTTAAGGGTTGAAGAAGGCGTCCCTATTGAAAATGCCGTTTATGTAATGGATATTGCCAACCGTAATAATTATAAAGTTATATTGGCGGTGAGACCAAAGTAGCGACACAATGTGTTGCGTTGCAGATAGAAAGTTGAAATTGCTAAGTTCGTTTAAATTGAGACATTTTCTCAATTCCTCAATAAAACAAACCAATGAGACAAGACAATAAACATAAGAAAAAAGCCCTGATAGAAGCAACTATAGTGATGATTTTGCTGATTATTCTTATGTTTATCAGCGGATTAACTTATTTAGACCCACCACCGGAAACAGGTATTGCTGTTAATTTTGGAACCAGTCATACCGGCAGTGGTGCCGAGCAACCGCAACATAACACGCCCCCAAAACCGGTTAAACAAGAGTCGCGACCGGAACAAACTATACAGCCGGAAGTCAAAGATAAAGTTCTGACACAAAATACCGATGAGGCACCGGTTATCAAAGACACACCACAAAAAACCAAACCAAAACCGACACCTAAACCGGTCAAACCCAAGCCGAAACCCAAACCCAAACCGGACAAGAACATTACCGACATTTTAAATAATGTGAACAATGCGCCCGGTGAGGATGCTAACAATAGCTCAGGAGAGGGAGATGACAACCAAGCCGGCGATAAAGGCGACACTTCGGGTGATCCGAACGCTTCGGGTTATTATGGCAACGGCGGACATAATGGTGGCGGTGGAACCGGTAATTACCGCTTAGGTAATCGTAGGGCTTTGACCAAACCCAAACCTAATTTTAAATGTAATGAGGAAGGACGTGTAGTGGTTAAAATTTTTGTCAATAGAAATGGAAAGGTTATTAAAGCCATTGCCGGCATTAAAGGCAGTACCAATAACGCGCCTTGTTTGCTCAGTGCCGCTAAACAAGCTGCATTGCTAACTAAATGGTCGCCAGACCCTAAAGCACCGGATACACAAATAGGTAAAATCATCTACAACTTTAAAGTGACCGAATAAATTGAATTATTCCGATACCATCCAGTGGCTTTACACACAATTGCCGATGTATCAACGTCAAGGCAGACAAGCTTTTAAAAAGGATTTGACCAATATTATCGCTTTTGACGAATATATGGGCAAGCCTTCTCGAAAATTTAAAAGTATTCATGTAGCCGGCACCAACGGTAAGGGGTCCGTGTCGCATTTTTTGGCCTCTATTTTACAAGAAGCCGGTTACAAAACCGGTTTGTACACTTCTCCGCATCTTAAAGATTTTAGAGAGCGTATCCGCATCAACGGACAAATGATTCGAAAAAATTGTGTGATTAATTTTGTCAAACGATATCAACATTTTTTTGACCAACACCGGTTGTCTTTTTTTGAGATGACCGTAGGGATGGCTTTTGAACATTTTGCCAAAAAACAAGTAGATGTTGCCGTAATAGAAACCGGACTGGGCGGGCGGTTAGACAGCACCAATATTATTTGCCCTGAACTCAGTATCATAACAAATATCGGGTTAGATCACACAAATATGCTTGGTAATACTTTGGTAAAAATTGCTAAAGAAAAAGCCGGCATCATTAAAGAAAACAGACCGGTTGTCATAGGTAGAAAGCAGCCTGAAACGTTTGGCGTTTTTGAACAAATTGCCCGGCAAAAACACGCGCCGGTTGTCTATGCAGAAGATTTGAATTTTGTTAAATACGAATCCGGTTTGAATGGTTTTTATCAAGAAGAAAACATCCGGACTGTGGTTGCAGCAGTTCAACAATTAAGGCAACAAGCTTGGAATATTCCTGAATTTGCCTTAAAATCCGGATTGAAAAATGTGGTAAAAAATACCGGATTGCGTGGTCGTTGGGAGATATTACAAACCAAACCGCTGGTCATTGCCGATACGGCACATAATCAGGATGGATTAACGGCTGTCATAAAACAAATAGCCGAAACGCCTCACCGCAATTTGCATTTTGTATTGAGTTTTGTCAATGATAAAGATTTGGAAAATATCTTACCGTTTTTTCCCGAATATGCCCGGTATTATTTTAGTAAAGCGCAAATACCCAGAGCTTTAAATGAAGAAATATTGCAACAAAAAGCAGCAAATTTCGGATTGAAAGGTGAAAAATTTTCCACTATTTCACAAGCTTTTAATGCCGCCCTAAAAAAAGCCGGTAAAGATGATTTAATATTTGTTGGTGGCAGTACCTTTACGGTGGCGGAGGTGATTGAGTAATTGAACTTCATACTTATCTATCATCACAAATCTTATATGTATCTATTAATACAAAAAGCAAGAAATCGTTTTCGGTATTTGGAAAAATTAAAAAAATAAAAGAACTTGCGCATCTTAATCATAGTGTCCTAAAATGCATCAAAAATATCTTTACATTATCGGGTTGATGAGTGGTACCTCATTAGATGGTTTGGATATGGCATATATCAAATTCAACACCGAAAACTTACCGGATTTTAAAATTATTTCTGCCGAAACGATACCTTACAATAGCACTTGGCAAACAGATTTAAAAAATGCTTTTGAAATGTCTGCTGCGGCATTGGCAGAATTGGATGCCCGATATGGCATATATTTGGGACAACAAGTCAATAACTTTATCAAAAAACATCGTATTAAACAAGTCGATTTAATAGCGTCGCACGGTCAAACCGTATTTCACCGCCCGGAAAATGCTTATACGACTCAAATAGGTAGCGGCGCTCACATTAATGCCGTAACAGGTATTAAAACCATATGTGATTTTCGTCAGCAAGATGTAGCGCTTGGTGGACAAGGTGCACCTTTGGTACCGGTTGGTGATCATTATTTGTTTGCTCATTATGATTATTGTTTAAATATTGGCGGTTTTGCCAATATTTCATTTGAAAAAAAACGGAAACGAATCGCTTTTGATATTTGTCCGGCCAACATTGTTTTAAATCATTATGTTTCACAAAAAGGATTGGCTTTTGATGACAAAGGACAAATAGCAAAATCTGGAAAATTAAACAAGGAGTTGCTATCGGCTTTAAACCGGTTAGATTTTTATCAGGGTGAAGAACCAAAATCCTTAGGTTGGGAATTTGTCACCGAGCAAATCATACCTTTAATTGATGCTTATCATTTGAGTATACCGGATATTTTAAAAACTTATGTAGAACATATCGCCATACAAATCGGGCAAAAAACTACAGGAGGAACCATGTTGATAACCGGAGGCGGTGCCCATAATTCTTATTTGATACAACAAATCAAAATGTATAGTTCCGCAAAAGTTATTATTCCGGACAAAATTTTGATAGACTATAAGGAAGCGCTGGTTTTCGGATTACTCGGTTTGTTAAAAGAACAACAAAAAATAAATGTTTTTTCCAGTGTTACCGGTAGCCGAATAGATCATAGCAGCGGTGTTGTTTTTGGTGCCTTCCAAGCCTCATAATGTCTGAACTTTTTCAAGATATTATAATTTCTGCTTAGGAATTTATGTTTTTCTTGATAGAAATCCAAAATTTTCAATAAATTTACATTTCTAAAAAAATATTTATGCAAATAACATCCTGGAATGTCAACGGCATCAGAGCTGTAATAAAAAAGGGCTTTATTGAAAATATTCAAAAAATCCATCCTGATATTTTGTGTCTGCAAGAAACCAAAGCCCAAGAACATGAAGTTTTGGAAGCCTTAAAAGATTTCACCGGAACCTATGAAATTTTTGTCAATTCGGCACAAAAAAAAGGTTATTCCGGCACTGCCTTACTGACCAAACCAAAGCCTGTAAAAGTATCATATGGTATCAATATGCCGGAACATGACCAAGAAGGCAGAGTCATTACTGCCGAGTATCGAGATTTTTTTCTGGTCAATGTTTATGCGCCCAACGCCGGTCAAGGTTTAAAACGTTTAGACTATAAAGCCCAATGGAATAAAGATTTTCAAGATTATGTTACGACACTCGATCAGCAAAAACCGGTGATTATTACCGGCGACTTGAATGTAGCACACCAACCTATCGATTTAAAAAATCCGAAGAGCAATTACAACAAAACCGCCGGATATACCGAAGTGGAAATTCAAGGATTTAAGTCGCTGCTTAATGCCGGTTTTATTGATGTTTTCAGGCATTTGTATCCCGATAAAGTTGTCTATACTTATTGGAGCTATCGCTTTAACGCTCGCGCGCGGAATGCAGGCTGGCGGATTGACTATTTTTTGGTCAGCACAAGATTAATTGATAAAGTAAATGATGTGATTATACACAGTGAAATTATGGGTTCTGATCATTGCCCGGTTAGTTTAGTTGTTGATATTCAATAAATTAAGGAAAATATGAAGTTAGCCAATATGTTATTTATCATTGTTATGTTACACTTAGCGGTGGGCTTTGGTTATGTCATTTACAAACTCGAGTTCAGCGGAAAAAAGAAGCAAAAGACAGAGCCGGAAGACACAAAAAACAGCGATGAATGAAAGCGAGATTTGTCAAATACATCTTAAATTTTAAACAACCCGCCGGCACTTCGCGTGGTATTTTAAAAACCAAAGAAACCTTTTTTTTGATATTGGAACATGCCGGCAAAACCGGTTATGGCGAGTGTAATTTGTTTAAGGGACTTTCTGCCGATGACCGTCCCGATTATGAAGATAAATTGCATTGGCTTATCAAAAATATCAGGCAAAATCCGGAAATTATTCTCAATGAACTACAAGACTATTCTTCTCTAATTTTTGGTTGGGAAACTGCTCTTAAAAGTTTAGAATCCGAACAACCTCATCTTCTTTATCCTTCCGTTTTTACCGAAGGAAAAGCAGGCATAGCCATCAACGGTTTGATATGGATGGGTGCTAAAGACTTTATGTTCAGTCAAATTAAAGCAAAATTGCAAGCCGGATTTAAAGTTATTAAACTAAAAATCGGAGCTATTAACTTTGAAGACGAATTAGATTTGTTAAAATATATCCGACGTCAATTTTCACCTGATGATGTTGAAATACGTGTCGATGCAAACGGCGCTTTTAGTCCCGAAGAAGCTTTGGAAAAACTCAAACGTTTATCGGAATTTGAGTTGCATTCCATAGAACAACCCATCAAAGCCGGACAATTGGAAAAATTATCCGAACTTTGTGAAAAAACGCCTTTGCCCATTGCTCTGGACGAAGAATTAATCGGTTATAATCATTTGTTTGACAAGCAAAAATTTTTAGAAAAGATCAAACCGCAATATATTATAATCAAGCCTGCTTTACACGGTGGATTTATAGGAACGGACAGCTGGATAAACGCCGCCGAAAATACCAGAACCGGTTGGTGGATAACTTCGGCTCTTGAAAGTAATGTGGGCTTAAATGCCATTGCTCAATATACCTTTCAAAAAGGCGTAAAAGTGCCGCAAGGCTTGGGAACCGGAGGTTTGTTTACCAATAATTTTAGTAGTCCGTTGTATATTAAAAAAGATGAATTATGGTATCATCCCGAAAGGGAATTGATTTTTAAGGTTTAAAAAATAAGCAATATCAAAAAAAATACATACTTATGAAAAACATAGCTTTACATTGGAAAATACTTATTGGGATGTTTGCCGGATTGGTTGGCGGATTTATTTTATTACAATTTGATTACGGCAAACAATTGACTTATGATTGGATTGCCCCAATAGGCAAAATCTTTGTCAATCTATTAAAACTCATTGCTATTCCTTTGATATTGGCATCATTGGTAAAAGGCGTCTCAGACCTAAAAGATATTGCCAAGTTTAAAACCATCGGTTTACGCACTATTGCTCTTTATATTACCACGACGGTTTTTGCTATCAGTATCGGATTGGTGGCTGTTAATGTTTTCAAACCGGGTGAAGGAATTTCTCCGGAAACAGTTCATAAACTGGAACAAACTTATGCCGGCAATAAAAAAATTGAGAAAAAAATATCAGTTGCCAAAGCTCAAAAAAGTAAACCGAAATTACAGTTTTTGGTGGATATGGTTCCGGACAATATTTTTAAGGCAATGAGCAACAATAGTAATATGTTGCAAGTGATATTTTTTGCTATTTTCTTAGGTATTACTTTGATTTTAATCCCCGAACACAAAGCCGCACCACTCAAAGATTTGTTTGATTCATTGAATGAAGCCATTTTGAAAATGGTCGATTTGATTATGCTGACAGCACCTTATGCCGTTTTTGCCTTGATAGCCAATGTAATAGTTGGGACTGCCGGCGATTGGGAACTGCTTGGCAGCTTAGTTATGTATGGTTTGGTGGTTGTTGTAGGATTATTAACCATGTTGGTTGTTTATATGTTAATGGTTATAATTTTTACCGGAAAAAATCCGTTTT
>JALVEJ010000194.1 GCA_027031025.1 Flavobacteriales bacterium
ATGTATACCTGATATCTATTTTACCATTTTCATCTGTTTTGCAGTATCTGGCAACCAGATCAGCTATCATTTTTATCTCTTCTTCTTCAAGCGGTTTATCTTCAATAGTTTTTGCTACTGCAACAGCCCCTTTTCCAATAGGTTCAAAAAACCAGTATTTATTTTTTAGACCTTTTAAAAAATTACCTTCTCCTTCATTTCTTGATATAACCACCTTTGTTCCTGTAGGCAGCCTGAAGTGTCTTCCAATAGTGAGAATGTATAGATCTTCTCTCGTTATTCTGTTTTCAACAGCTATAGTCTCAAGGTATTTTCTTGCAAAATTCTCATCTGTAAGATAACAGCAACCTCCTGCTGGCTGTTCATACTCATCAATGCCAAGCTGTTTTGCAAGCTGAAGCTGTCTTTTCCTGCTTCTTCCTACTATCCCTTCTAACTTTTCTCTGTCAACCCAGCCTTTTATCTCAGGGATGGTAGGGGGCAGTACTTTTGCAGAAAGAGGTTTGAGAACCAGCCCTTCAACTCCTGATTCTTTCTCTATTATCTTCATAGCTTTTAGATGTTGGCTCATCGGTCTTTGGTTCAGTACCTCTCCTGATATTATAAAATCAGCACCAAACTGATCCATCAGTTCTTTTGCTTTTTTGTACATAAAAGCCCTGCAGTCTATACATGGGTTAATATTAGATCCATACCCATATTTAGGATTGGTAACTATATCAAAGTAATCTTCTGATATGTCAACTATCTCCAGATTAAAACCATATTTTGCAGCATATTTTAATGCCGGATTCATATAATGGGTTCCGTCAGGCTTTTTTTCTCCTCTTCTTCTTTTAGTCTCTGTTATACAAAAACCTGTATAAAAATGAACTGCGATTACTTCTATACCTTGTTTTTGTATTAGCTTTATTGCAAGAGTACTGTCAAGACCTCCTGAATATAAAGCTACAGCCTTTCTTTTTTCCTTCATTATCCTATATGTTCTAAATCTATTCCTTCTTCTTCCTCTTCTTCTATACAGTCAGGTATTTTGTTTGCCTCTTCTATTCTACCCTGCTTTAAAAGGTAATCTTTTATTGCCACATGAAGTGTCTCGAGCCCAAGGTTAGTGCAGTGGATTTTCTGGGATGGAAGTCCACCAAGTTCTTCAAATATCTCTTTATAGGTAAGATTTAAAGCATAATCTATAGGTTTTCCTTTTACCATCTCTGTTAAAACTGAAGACACAGCTATTGCAGAACCACAGCCAAAAGTCTTGAACTTAACATCTGTTATTACATCTGTTTCCTTATCAACTTTTATGGTAAAAAGCATTGCATCTCCACACGATGGATTACCACACTGTCCATATCCATCAGGATTAGGAATTTCACCCAGATTTCTTGGGTTCATAAAGTGATCCATCACCTTCTCGGTGTATTCAAACATATTTAAACCTCCTGATTTTTATCCTGACTTCAATTTATTATTTATAATATAACCCCTCAATGAGTTAAATCATATACCACTCTTTACGAAAAAATAAATTATACATAATATTCTCTGGAGGTTAAGAATGAGTGTAGAACAAAAAGTTCTTGAGGCGATGAAAAAAGCTGGAAAACCTTTGAAAACAGGAGAAATAGCAGAGTTAACAGGACTTGACAAAAAAGAGGTGGAAAAGGCTATTAAGAAACTCAAGAAAGAAGGAAAAATTGAATCTCCTAAAAGGTGCTATTATTCACCTGCAGGTTAAATTGTTGTTGTAATAAACTTTCCAATACTTAGAATTATTATAAAAGGCTCAGGCAGGAGTTAATTGTTAAAAAATATTTTTGGATATAGGTTTAATTATTTAAATCTTTTTATACCTATTTTTATAGGTGTATTTGCGGGAATATTTGGCATAATTTTTTTAAAGTCTATTCATGCTTTTACAGATATTTTTCTTGTTAAATTTGCAGGATACAACCCTCCATATCCGCTTGGTGAAGGAGGATCTCTGAACTACACCTTTTTTATGGAACACCCATATCTTATACCTATATCTACAGCTATTGGTGGTTTGGTGGTAGGCATTTTGGTTTATTCTTTTTCTCCTGAATCTGCAGGGGTTGGAACAGATGCTGCTATCAGAGCATTTCATGAAAAAAAAGAACTGGGACTGAAAACTTCTATTTGGAAACTGATTACATCAGCTATAACAATTGGAAGCGGTCAGGTTTCCGGAAAGGAAGGACCTATCGCCCTAATAGGTGCAGGTATAGGCTCATTTGTAGGAAAGATTTTTCATCTTTCGGAAAAAGAAAGAAACATAGCCTTAGCTGTCGGACTTGGTGCAGGTATCGGAGGTGTTTTTAAAGCCCCTTTTGCAGGTGCTATAATAAGCTCAGAGGTGTTTTACAAAAAAGATTTTGAAACAGAAACTCTCGTTCCTGCATTTGTTGCCTCTTTTGTTGCTTTTATCATTGTTGCATCTGTTTTCGGTTTTTCTCCCCTTTTTTATATTGAACTTCCTGTTTTTTCAGGATTTTCTATCTATGATGCGGTTGGTTATATTTTTTTAGGACTGATGACAGCTTTTATAGCAAGGCTTATGATTTTTTCTTTAGAATCTTCAAAAAATTTTTTTGATAAACTTGAAGTCCCAAATTTTTTAAAACCTGCAATAGGGGGTTTTTTTGTTGGAATTATTGGAATGACTGTACCTGTAGCGATAGGAACAGGCTACGGATGGCTTCAGTTAATAATGCTTGAAAATCTGGCAATTTTTCCTCCATGGAAGATATTTTTGAGTATATTTCTTGTTATTGCAGCTTTTGCTTTTACTCTTGGTTCTGGGGGGTCTGGTGGTGTTTTTGGTCCTTCCCTTGTCATAGGGGGTTTAACAGGAGCATCAGTTTATTTTTTTCTAAAGGAGATGCTTTTTTTCCCGGAAAGCTCAACATTTAATCTAACAGCTTTCACTGTTGTGGGTATGGTCTCAACATTTGCAGCTGCTGCTAAAGCCCCACTATCTACAATTATTCTTGTTGCCGAGATAACAGGCGGTTATCAACTTCTTATCCCTGCTACTATTGCTGTTGCTGTATCTCACTTTCTTTCTGGGGAAAAAAGTATATTTAAAAGTCAGGTTAATACAAAACTTGATTCTCCGGTTCATTATGATGAATTCAAGTATCTTCTTCTCAATAAATATCTTGTAAGAGATGTGATGGAAAGAAAAGTTATTACAATATCTCCTGATGCTAATATACTTTTTGCCAGTAAATTTATGGATCAACACAGCATATCTGCTATCCCTGTTGTTGACAAAGATAACAGGGTTATAGGGCTTGTAACAAGCACAGATCTTATAAAAGCATGCGGTATGGATCTTGAAAAAACGAAAGTTGAGGATGTTATGGACACCGATCCATTATGTATTACTCAGGATCTTACCCTTTTTGAAACGATGAGCATTTTTATAGAGAACAACATAGGGGTTGCACCTGTTGTTAATGATCCTGGGGAGAAGATACTTATTGGGATTATCTCCGATTACGATATTGGAAAAGTGTTAACAGGAAGGGCATGAAGCCCTTCTATTATCTAACATTTTTAAATTTATCTGCTTTTTTTGCAAACTCTTCCCAGTTTTCAGGTCCAAAAGGTGATATTTCTCTTAACCTTTGAACGGCTGCCGGATACTTATCAAGTATATAATCTATATCCTTTTCTGTATTTTCCCTGCCCAGAGAGAACACAATTGATCCGTTAGACATTTCTTTATCTATGCCAATGGCAGCAAGGACATGTGATTGTTTAAGTGCATACGATACACACGCTGAGCCAGAAGCTGTATATATTTTGTTATAATCAAGCATAAGCAGCATAGCTTCCCCTTCTATATACATTACAATCAAAGAAAGGTGATTTGGAAGTCTTTTTTCAGGATGTCCCGTAAATTGTATGTAAGGTATCTTTTCCTCTATTCCTTTTTTTAGTCTGTCCCTGAGTTTTCTCAGTCTGTTCACCCTGTCGTCCATTTCCTTCAATGCAAGCTCTGCTGCTGCACCCATTCCCACAATAAGTGGGACAGGTTCTGTCCCAGCTCTTCTTCCACCCTCCTGTATTCCACCTTCAATAAGAGGTTTTAATCTTACACCTTTTTTAACATACAATCCCCCTACACCTTTTGGTGCATAGAAGTAATGGCCTGTAAATGAAGCCATATCCAGTCCCCATTCTTCTACATTAACAGGTGTATGGCCGACAGCTGCTGCAATGTCAGAGTGGAAAATTACACGGGGATTTTTTTCTTTTGCTGCTGCTACCAAAGCAGGCATATCTTGGAGAGTTCCTATTTCTCTGTTTGCATATCCTATAGAAACAAGTATGGTATCTTCCCTGACAGCTTTAGATACTTTTTCTGGAGTTATAACTCCGTACTCATCAGGCTGGATATAGGTTATCTCATAACCTTCTTTTTCAAGGGTTTTGCAGGAATGAAGAACAGAATGATGTTCTATCGCCGAAACAACAATATGCTTACCTCTTCTTGTTATACCGGGAGCTTTTGCAAAACCTTTTATGGCAAGGTTGTTTGCCTCTATCGCACCTGAAGTGTAAATTATATCCTCAGGTCTTCCTATATTTAAAAGCTGTGCTATCTGCTCTCTTGCTCTGTTTATAGCTTTTTTTGCTTCTACTCCTAATCTATGTAATGATGTTGGATTTCCAAAATGTTCAGTAAAGTATGGTTTCATTACCTCAACGATCTCTTCTGGGACCGGAGTGGTGGCAAGATGGTCTGCATACACTATTCCTCTTTTTTCTAACATATTCTATCCTCCTGTTATTGTTCGGTAATCTTCTTAATTATTCTGTCTGCAATCTCCATAAATGACTTGGCAGATTCAGTATCTTCCTTTGCTAAAACTATTGGTATTCCAAGATCTGAAAATTCAGAGACCTTAGGTTCTATTGGAACTCTTCCTAAAAGTTGTGTGTTGTACTGTTTGGCTATATTTTCAGTTTTAGATTTTCCAAAAATTTCATATTTTCTTCCAGTATCAGGACATACAAAATAACTCATATTTTCAACAATACCTAAAACAGGTATCTGAACCTCGTTAAACATCTGTATTCCTTTCTTAACATCAATAAGAGCCACATCTTGAGGTGTTGTAACGATAATAGCACCATCTACCTCGACTGTCTGACCAAGCGTTATCTGGACATCTCCTGTTCCGGGGGGAAGATCTATTATCAGAAAGTCCAATTCTTCACCCCAATTTATATCAAATAAAAACTGTGATAGGGCTTTAAACAAAACAGGTCCTCTCCATATAACCGGAGTATCTTCTGAGGGCAGGAGCAGACCGATGGACATAATTTTTATTCCATGTACCTCAGGAGGAATAAGCTTGTTATCCGGTGTGGCAACCACCTGTTTGTCTTTAGCTCCAAGCATTGTTGGACCTGAGGGACCATACATATCAGCGTCAAGATAACCAACCTCATATCCTTTCTTTTTTAAGGCTGCAGCAAGGTTTACAGCAACAGTTGATTTACCTACGCCTCCCTTTCCTGAAGCTACGGCTAAAACCTTTTTTATCTTTGGTATTCTTTTCCTTGATTCAAAAGGATTTTGTTGGGGAGGTGGCTGGGGTGGTTGCTTTTGTTTAGGTGGTTCTGATGTAAATTCAATCTGAACAGTTTTTGCTCCTATGGATTTTAAAACAGTTTCTGCTTTATCTTTTAAGTAGTTGTGGTACTTTTCACTTGGGGAAAATAGCTTTATGTAAATATTATCACCCTCTATCTTAATGTCTCTCATCAGGTCTGCGAGGGAAAAGCTAACCCCTATTTCCTGTAGGTTCGTATTTTTTAATGTATCCATTACACCTTGAATAGCCATTAATACCTCCTTATACAAAACTTATCTTACACGGTAATAATAGAATAATTTTTTTATTAATTTTAGGTATGACTACTATCATAACTTATTATATGCCTCAAACAACATTTTCAATATGACTTTGGTCAACTGATAACAGACCATCAAAACGATATTGAACTTTTCTGACAGAAGTGTAGAATTTTTAAAAATAAAAAGAGGTTTTAAGATGGAAATAATTCATTTGACTACAGGCTACATTTTTGATCTTTTTAATAATGGGTTTATGGTTTTTGAGCCTTATCAGGGAAGTGTGTCTATGGATGAGAAGGAGTATTCAGCTATGCAGGGTATCATCCACGCTATCGGCTGGACTTTAATAATAATAATCTTTATAGCTGTTTTTAAATTCATGAAAAAACACTCTCAGCAGGATGAAAGGATGAAGAAGTATTACTCTAAGGAAGATGAAAATCAGTCAAAATAAAAATCCTTTTTAAGAATTTCCTCTTTTTTCTTACTCCATGATAGTTTCCTGTCAATCTTTATACTGATTTTGTTAGGTTTATCATCTACAAACAGATCAAATGATTTCCATTTTTTTGGTTCAAGACCGTTTTTTGGGGTTAGCATAAACCTTTCTTCAAGGATTTTTTTGTTATGTTTATATCCAGTTATAGTGATGTAATATTTTGGACTTCCCTGCTGTGATGTAGGTATTGTATGAGGAATTTTTATGTTTTTTATTTTCATTAATATAAAATTCTGTTTTATACTAAAGTTTATCAGGAAATCTTTTTCGTCTGCTTTCAAAGAAGGAAAAGAGTGATTGTGAAGATTTTTTTTTGAATGGAAATAGGTAAACGGAAATTTCTGAATGAGCCTTTCTTTTTTAGCAGGCATGTGGCAATCTTGACAATTTTTGACAGACCCACTTTCCTTCCACTTTAAATAAGTTTTTTCATGGCATCCAGCACATATTTTTGATGATATGTAATCTGGATCATAGGTTGAGTAGTGGGGAGGGGAGAACACTCTGTAAGGTCCATGTATAGAGTTTGTATCTCCTCTGTAGTGGCACGAGAAACAGTTTACCCCCTCTTCCCTCAGTTTATTCCTTAATTCAGGTTTTTTTACAGCTTTTACTTCCAGTGGAGCATGACAAGATAAACATTTTGTTTTTGTACGATTTTCTGTCTTTTTTATAAAGTCTTCGGAAATCCATGCGACAGAATGTCTGGAGTCTTTCCACTGGCTATATATCTTTGTATGACATTCTGAACATCTTTTCGAAGGAGGACGGTCAAGGATGTCCTCCTCCAAGAAAATTTTTTCTATCTTTTCACATCCCAGAGAAAACATTAAAAAAAGTAGAAAAATTACTCTCATTACTTACTGCCAAATCTTTCTTTGAGGAGATAAAGGGTCTGGTGAACATTATGACACTTTGAACAGTTATTCTGTGATATCCATTTCAACTGTTTTTTTATCTGGATAAGCTCACCGTTTGCAACCGCCTCTCTTAGTGCAGTTATCCTTTTGTTTGCCTCAATACCAAAATATATTTCTTCATCTTTTTTAGTGGTATGACAGTCCTTACACATCTGTGTCATACCTTCAAACCTTTTTATAAAGTTAAACCCAGACTTCCTTGCCTTGTTTTTCTGTCCATCTATCAGATGTATTCTCATCATCTTCATATCATTTGTCATAGCTTTCATGTAGTCCTCAATAGAGTATTCAAGACCTGATACTGGATCTTCTATCTGTGTCTTGTTGAAATTCGGGGAATGAAATTTTATTTTTGCAGATAGCTGGTAGTTTTTGTGGCATTGAACACAGGATTTACTAATATTTTGGACAAATTCCATTGATCCTGCTTTGTCTTTTGACTTGACGGCATTAACAAGCTTTTCCATATCTTCTTTTTTCAAGAGTTTATCCCATTTTTTTACCATTTTTCCTATCTTCAGGTAGTTTTCCTGAAGTCTTTTTGCCCATTTTTCCGCATTCTGCCAGTCCCCTTCTTTGATATTAGAAACAACTCCTGTAATAGAAACTGAAAGAGTATGCATAAGTTCAACAAACTCCATTTTTTCTGATTTAGGAGGGTAGTAGTTTGAGAGTTCTTTTGGAAGGTCTCTGAGTTTTATGTTTTTGCCGTAAGATACAGAAAAAATAGACATTAAAATAAACAATACAAATAATCTCATGGCTTAACCTCCCTGCTGGATTAATTTTTTTTATTAAATCTAATGGAAGGTATTCTATTTTTTTATGGCAATTGTCAGAAAAATAGGATACTCTTTTTTCTTACCTTCTCTTTCTTTTGTTATTGAATGGATTATTCTGTAGTCCACTTTTTTTAAACCTGTTTTCTCCAGCCATGTTTTAATATCATTCTCATCAAAACCAAAATGTTTAACATCTGTGTTGTCTGAGTGGAAAGAACCGTCTTCCTTGTAAAGATCTGCTACGGCTATATAACCGCCTTTTTTTAGATAACCTTTTAGATGATTCAGTGCCTCTGCAGGATCATCAAGATGGTGGAATGTCATTGCAGTTATTATCAGATCAAAATCTTTTTCTGGGAAACCATCCCTAAATATATCTTTTTTGTATATTCTGATATTCCTGATCCCCTGTTCTTTAATCTTTTTTTTAAACACATTCAGCATTCCTTCTGAAAGGTCAAGGGCAATTATTTCTTTTACAAATGGAGAAAGGATTATATCAATAGTTCCTGTTCCGGCTCCGATATCAAGAACTTTGAAACTTTTGTTAACCGGAACTTTATCAAGTATGTTTTTAATAATTATTTTAGACCTTTCAAATTTATCAGAAGTGTCGTATTTGTCTGCTACCTGATCAAACCTCTTGCCAATATCCATCTTTCACCTGATAAAAATGGGATTTTGCGTAGCTGCAAACAGGACATCTCCATTTATCAGGAAGATCCTTAAACTGAACTCCGGGAGATATACCTCTTTTTTCGTCACCTTTATCTGGATCATAGATATACCCGCAAACTTTACATCTGTATTTTAGTTCAGATGAATTCTTGATTATCACCTTTCTTCCCATAGGAAAAAATATAACACAAACTCTTTGTTAAAATAATAAAAAAATAAAATGAGGTGAGATATGATTAAAGCCATACTTATAGATATTGAGGGAACGGTTTCTCCTATCAGTTTTGTAAAGGAGGTTCTGTTTCCTTACTCTAAAGAAAGAATAGAAAAATTCATAAAAGAAAATATTAACAGCCCAGAAATAAAAAAGATATTAGATCAGGTCAGGGAGATTGAAGGAAAAGAACTTACAATAGACGAGGTTATACAGACACTAAAAAAATGGATAGACGAGGACAAGAAAATAGCACCCCTGAAGGACATTCAAGGTTTTATATGGAAGGAAGGATTTGAAAAAGGACAGCTTAAAGCCC
>JALVEJ010000195.1 GCA_027031025.1 Flavobacteriales bacterium
AACCCCAACGGCTTCGCCTTTTTCAACCATTTCTCCGGTTGCCAGGTTACGGCCGTAACATTTGGCACAAATACCGTGCTTGGCTTCACAAGTTAAAGGTGAACGCACTTCAACAGACTCTATACTGGTTTGCTCAATTTTTTCAACTATTTCTTCAGTAATTTCCTCACCGGCTGCTACTATCAGTTCATTGGTTTCAGGGTCATAAATATCATCAAGGGCTACCCTTCCCAAAATTCGCTCGCCAAGTGATTCAACAACATCGTTATTTTTCTTTAATGCCGTAACTTCTATGCCTCTTAAAGTACCACAATCTTCTTCTCTAACCACTACATCTTGTGAAACATCGACCAAACGTCTAGTTAAATAACCGGCATCAGCCGTTTTCAAAGCTGTATCCGCCAAACCTTTACGGGCACCGTGTGTGGAAATAAAGTATTCTTGAATGGATAAACCTTCTTTAAAGTTTGACAAAATAGGGTTCTCAATTACTTCTCCACCACCGGCAGTTGATTTTTTGGGTTTTGCCATCAAACCACGCATCCCGATTAACTGACGAATCTGATCTTTTGACCCCCTTGCACCGGAATCAAGCATCATATAAACCGAATTAAACCCTTCTTTGTCATTGGTAATACGCTCCATCAAGATTTCTGTCAATTCGGCATTAGCACTCGTCCAAATATCGACGGTTTTATTATAACGTTCTTTTTGAGAAATAATTCCTTCGGCATATTGATCTTTAATAGCATCTACTTTTTCTTGCGCCCGGGCAACTATTTGTTTCTTTTCCTCAGGCACCATAATATTACTCAAACCAAAGGATAATCCGCCTTTGAATGCATAATAATACCCCATCTGCTTAATAGCATCTAAGAAAGCAGCGGTTGTCGGCACATCGGTGCGTTTTAAAATATCGGAAATGATACCTCGCAAGGAGCCTTTGGTCAAGACTTTATTGATATAAGGCACGCCTTCAGGTTTTACTTCATTAAATAATACACGCCCGACAGTCGTATCAATAATTTGCTCAAAAGCTTTGCCTTCATCATCATAATCGGTGATCTGAACCTTGATAGCGGCATGAAGGTCAATTTTGCCTTCGTTTAAAGCAATTTTAACTTCTTCGGGTGAATAAAAGGTCATACCTTCACCACGAACACCTTTACGCTCTTTGGTGATATAATACAATCCCAAAACCATATCCTGCGACGGTACGGTAATCGGTGAACCGTTAGCCGGATTCAAAATATTTTGAGATGCCAACATTAAAAGTTGTGACTCAAGAATAGCTTGCGGTCCCAAGGGTAAATGGACAGCCATTTGGTCACCATCAAAATCCGCATTAAATGCCGTACAAACCAATGGATGCAAGCGAATGGCTTTTCCTTCAATCAACTTAGGTTGGAATGCCTGAATACCCAAACGGTGCAAAGTAGGCGCACGGTTGAGTAAGATGGGATGGCCTTTTAACACATTTTCTAAAATATCCCAAACAATCGGGTCTTTTCGATCGATAATTTTCTTAGCCGATTTGACGGTTTTGACTACTCCTCTTTCTATCAATTTTCTGATAATAAAGGGTTTATATAATTCCGCCGCCATATCTTTGGGGATACCGGCTTCGTATAATTTTAAATTAGGTCCGACTACAATAACAGACCGGGCGGAATAATCAACCCGTTTACCCAACAAGTTTTGTCGAAAACGCCCTTGCTTACCTTTTAACGAGTCGGATAAGGATTTCAGTGGTCTGTTAGATTCGGTTTTAACAGCCGATGATTTTCGGGTGTTGTCAAACAATGAATCAACAGACTCTTGTAACATACGTTTTTCGTTACGCAAGATAACTTCCGGCGCTTTGATGTCCATTAAGCGTTTCAAACGGTTGTTACGAATAATGACACGTCGGTACAAATCGTTTAAGTCGGAAGTTGCAAAACGCCCACCGTCTAATGGCACCAGAGGCCGCAATTCGGGTGGAATAACCGGTATGATATTCATCACCATCCACTCCGGTTTGTTGGGGCGGTTTTCATTGGCCTTACGGAAGGCTTCAACTACTTGTAAACGTTTAAGCGCTTCGGTTTTGCGTTGTTTGGATGTTTCGTGGCTGGCTTTATGACGCAATTCGTAAGACAATTCATCTAAATCAATAGATGCCAATAAGTCACGAATGGCTTCACCACCCATTTTGGCAACAAACTTGTTAGGGTCACTATCTTCTAAATACTCGTTTTCGGGCGGTAATTTTTCAAGAATATCTTGATATTCCTCTTCGGTTAAGAATTGCATTTTTTGTACCGGATTACCTTCTGCATCAACTGCCGGACCGGGGTTAATTACTACGTAACGTTCGTAGTAAACAATCATTTCCAGTTTCTTGGTAGGTAAACCGAGCAAATAGCCTATTTTATTGGGCAAAGAA